>NZ_JBLKCZ010000090.1:0-1241 GCF_047530595.1 Enterobacter sp. 01-M-02-SI-ECC
ACCTCGGGCTGACCAAGATGGCCGAGTCGAGCCCCGGCCTGACCTACGCCAAGCTGTCCTGGCTGCAAGCCTGGCACATCCGCGACGAAACCTATTCGGCGGCCTTGGCCGAGCTGGTCAACCACCAGTATCGCCACGCCTTTGCCGCCCACTGGGGCGACGGCACGACCTCATCCTCCGATGGCCAGCGCTTCCGCGCGGGTGGCCGGGGCGAGAGCACCGGGCACGTCAACCCGAAGTACGGTAGCGAGCCGGGACGGCTGTTCTATACCCATATCTCCGACCAGTACGCGCCGTTCAGCACCCGCGTGGTGAATGTCGGCGTCCGCGATTCCACCTATGTGCTCGACGGCCTGCTGTACCACGAGTCCGACCTGCGGATCGAGGAGCACTACACCGACACGGCCGGCTTCACCGATCACGTCTTTGCCCTGATGCACCTGCTAGGCTTCCGCTTCGCGCCGCGCATCCGCGACCTCGGCGAAACCAAGCTGTACGTGCCGCAGGGCGTGCAAGCCTACCCGACGTTGCGCCCGCTGATCGGCGGCACCCTGAACATCAAGCACGTGCGTGCCCACTGGGACGACATCCTGCGCCTGGCCAGCTCGATCAAGCAGGGCACCGTCACCGCCTCGCTGATGCTGCGCAAGCTCGGCAGCTACCCGCGCCAGAACGGACTGGCCGTGGCCCTGCGCGAGCTGGGCCGGATCGAGCGCACGCTGTTCATCCTGGACTGGCTGCAAAGTGTTGAACTGCGCCGCCGCGTGCATGCCGGCCTGAACAAAGGTGAGGCGCGCAACTCGCTGGCCAGGGCGGTGTTCTTCAACCGCCTTGGGGAAATCAGGGATCGGAGCTTCGAGCAGCAGCGCTACCGGGCCAGCGGCCTCAACCTGGTGACGGCGGCTATCGTGCTGTGGAACACGGTGTACCTGGAACGCGCCACCCAGGGGTTGGTCGAGGCCGGCAAGCCGGTGGACGGCGAGCTGCTGCAATTCCTGTCGCCGCTGGGCTGGGAGCACATCAACCTAACCGGCGATTACGTCTGGCGGCAGAGCCGCAGACTGGAAGACGGGAAGTTTCGGCCCTTACGGATGCCCGGAAAACCTTAGCGTACGATTTTTTCCGAATTCTGCGGGCTCCCCATTCAGGACCTAACAGAAAATATTTTGGTTCCGGACGTGGCATCACCTGGTACAACTTCGTCTCTGATCAGTACTCTGGATTCCACGGCATCGTTGTCC
>NZ_JBLKCZ010000091.1:0-1221 GCF_047530595.1 Enterobacter sp. 01-M-02-SI-ECC
TGACCTGCTCCCCGTTGATTAGTACACCCCGATGTTAGTAATGTCTTCATAAGCCACATGAGGACATCCCCATGAAGAAGCGTTTTTCCGACGAACAGATCATCAGTATTCTCCGCGAAGCCGAAGCTGGGGTACCCGCCCGTGAACTCTGCCGCAAGCATGCCATTTCCGATGCCACGTTTTACACCTGGCGTAAGAAGTATGGCGGTATGGAGGTGCCTGAAGTTAAGCGCCTGAAGTCGCTTGAGGAAGAGAACACCAGACTCAAGAAGCTGCTTGCCGAAGCCATGCTGGATAAAGAGGCGCTTCAGGTGGCTCTTGGGCGAAAGTACTGACGACAGACCAGAAGCGGGAAGCCGTGATGTTGATGTGTGATGCGACCGGTCTGTCGCAACGTCGTGCCTGCAGGCTTACAGGTTTATCCCTGTCGACCTGCCGCTATGAGGCTCACCGTCCGGCTGCTGATGCGCATTTATCAGGGCGCATCACTGAGCTGGCACTGGAGCGCAGGCGTTTTGGCTACCGTCGTATTTGGCAGTTGCTGCGCCGTGAAGGGCTTCATGTTAATCATAAGCGCGTGTACCGGCTTTATCACCTCAGTGGCCTGGGCGTAAAACGCAGAAGACGTCGTAAAGGGCTGGCAACAGAACGTCTGCCGCTGCTCCGTCCGGCGGCGCCCAATCTGACCTGGTCGATGGATTTCGTCATGGACGCACTTTCCACCGGTCGCAGGATCAAGTGTCTTACCTGCGTCGATGATTTCACAAAGGAATGCCTGACGGTCACTGTTGCCTTTGGGATTTCAGGCGTTCAGGTCACGCGTATTCTGGACAGCATTGCACTGTTTCGAGGCTATCCGGCGACGATAAGAACTGACCAGGGGCCGGAGTTCACTTGCCGTGCACTGGATCAATGGGCCTTTGAGCATGGTGTTGAGTTGCGCTTAATCCAGCCGGGCAAGCCAACGCAGAACGGATTTATTGAGAGCTTTAACGGACGATTTCGCGATGAATGTTTGAATGAGCACTGGTTCAGCGATATCGTTCATGCCAGGAAAATTATTAATGACTGGCGGCAGGATTATAACGAATGCCGCCCGCACTCCACGCTGAATTATCAGACACCGTCTGAATTTGCAGCGGGCTGGAGAAAGGGTCATTCTGAGAATGAAGATTCCGACGTTACTAACTGAGTGTTGTATCTAATCGTGGGGGCAGGTCA
>NZ_JBLKCZ010000092.1:0-1122 GCF_047530595.1 Enterobacter sp. 01-M-02-SI-ECC
AACCGAACAGGCTTATGTCCACTGGGTTCGTGCCTTCATCCGTTTCCACGGTGTGCGTCACCCGGCAACCTTGGGCAGCAGCGAAGTCGAGGCATTTCTGTCCTGGCTGGCGAACGAGCGCAAGGTTTCGGTCTCCACGCATCGTCAGGCATTGGCGGCCTTGCTGTTCTTCTACGGCAAGGTGCTGTGCACGGATCTGCCCTGGCTTCAGGAGATCGGAAGACCTCGGCCGTCGCGGCGCTTGCCGGTGGTGCTGACCCCGGATGAAGTGGTTCGCATCCTCGGTTTTCTGGAAGGCGAGCATCGTTTGTTCGCCCAGCTTCTGTATGGAACGGGCATGCGGATCAGTGAGGGTTTGCAACTGCGGGTCAAGGATCTGGATTTCGATCACGGCACGATCATCGTGCGGGAGGGCAAGGGCTCCAAGGATCGGGCCTTGATGTTACCCGAGAGCTTGGCACCCAGCCTGCGCGAGCAGCTGTCGCGTGCACGGGCATGGTGGCTGAAGGACCAGGCCGAGGGCCGCAGCGGCGTTGCGCTTCCCGACGCCCTTGAGCGGAAGTATCCGCGCGCCGGGCATTCCTGGCCGTGGTTCTGGGTTTTTGCGCAGCACACGCATTCGACCGATCCACGGAGCGGTGTCGTGCGTCGCCATCACATGTATGACCAGACCTTTCAGCGCGCCTTCAAACGTGCCGTAGAACAAGCAGGCATCACGAAGCCCGCCACACCGCACACCCTCCGCCACTCGTTCGCGACGGCCTTGCTCCGCAGCGGTTACGACATTCGAACCGTGCAGGATCTGCTCGGCCATTCCGACGTCTCTACGACGATGATTTACACGCATGTGCTGAAAGTTGGCGGTGCCGGAGTGCGCTCACCGCTTGATGCGCTGCCGCCCCTCACTAGTGAGAGGTAGGGCAGCGCAAGTCAATCCTGGCGGATTCACTACCCCTGCGCGAAGGCCATCGGTGCCGCATCGAACGGCCGGTTGCGGAAAGTCCTCCCTGCGTCCGCTGATGGCCGGCAGCAGCCCGTCGTTGCCTGATGGATCCAACCCCTCCGCTGCTATAGTGCAGTCGGCTTCTGACGTTCAGTGCAGCCGTCTTCTGAAAACGACAA
>NZ_JBLKCZ010000093.1:0-1116 GCF_047530595.1 Enterobacter sp. 01-M-02-SI-ECC
ACGCTGGATCTGCGTGAATTCCAGCAGCAGCAAGAGAAAGACTTTCTACAAACCAGCTTACAGCAGGCTAAATTTAACCAGAAAAAAGCCGCTGAATTACTGGGTCTGACTTATCATCAGCTACGTGCCTTGCTGAAGAAACACCAGATCTAATACGCATTTGCAGGTGTCATACTGGCGGGTTTGACGCATAACGTCATAAGGTTTACCATGGCGTCATTACTGTATAAAAACACAGGCATAGATATGACTCTGGCATTAGTTGGCGAAAAAATTGACAGAAATCGCTTCACCGGTGAGAAAGTTGAAAATAGTACATTTTTTAACTGCGATTTTTCAGGTGCCGACCTGAGCGGCACTGAATTTATCGGCTGCCAGTTCTATGATCGCGAAAGTCAGAAAGGGTGCAATTTTAGTCGCGCAATGCTGAAAGATGCCATTTTCAAAAGCTGTGATTTATCAATGGCAGATTTCCGCAACGTCAGTGCCTTGGGCATTGAAATTCGCCACTGCCGCGCACAAGGCGCAGATTTCCGCGGTGCAAGCTTTATGAATATGATCACCACGCGCACCTGGTTTTGCAGCGCATATATCACTAATACTAATCTAAGCTACGCCAATTTTTCGAAAGTCGTGTTGGAAAAGTGTGAGCTGTGGGAAAACCGCTGGATGGGGACTCAGGTACTGGGTGCGACGTTCAGTGGTTCAGATCTCTCCGGCGGCGAGTTTTCGACTTTCGACTGGCGAGCAGCAAACTTCACACATTGCGATCTGACCAATTCGGAGTTAGGTGACTTAGATATTCGGGGTGTTGATTTACAAGGCGTTAAGTTAGACAGCTACCAGGCATCGTTGCTCATGGAGCGGCTTGGCATCGCTGTGATTGGTTAGTTCAGCGTTTACACCGGGAGATGCGTTTGACGATTTACTTTTAACCAGTACGACTCCTGGCAAGCATTGTGAAACGTTTTCTCCAGTGGACGAATATCCTGACCTACCGCATCAACGACATGCCATCTAATGCTGCATTCTGGACAGGAATTTGATGAATATCTAACCAATTCATTTTCGCGAGAACAACGAATAACCACTCCCGAATCATGAAGCCATGTCTTA
>NZ_JBLKCZ010000094.1:0-1092 GCF_047530595.1 Enterobacter sp. 01-M-02-SI-ECC
GTCACGCTGAAAATGCCGGCCTTTGAATGGGTTCATGTGCAGCTCCATCAGCAAAAGGGGATGATAAGTTTATCACCACCGACTATTTGCAACAGTGCCAGTCCGAGAACATGCTTTCCATGGTCTCTGAGCTCGCCTTTGGGACCGACATATCGGTAGAGAGTGACGCGCTCGATGCCGAGTTCCTTGCAGAGATCGGAAACTGAAGTATCGCGCTGGGCCATGGCGGCTTGCGCGAGACGCACCTGAGCTTTGGTGAGCGCGAATTTTCGTCCGCCCTTGCGACCGCGCGCTCTCGCGGAGGCGAGACCCGCCATGGTGCGCTCTCGGATCAGATCCCGCTCGAACTCGGCCAAGGTGGCGAAGATTCCGAACACCATGCGACCGGACGCAGTCGTGGTGTCGATCTGAGCGCCCTTTCCAGTCAGAACCCGCAGGCCGATCTTGCGGTCTGACAGCTCCTTCACCGTGTTGACCAGATGGGCAAGCGATCGTCCGAGGCGATCGAGCTTCCAGACCACCAGCACATCGCCGTCACGCAATGACTTGAGGCAGGCAGTCAAGCCAGGGCGATCATCACGACCGCCGGAAGCAAGATCATCATAGATATTGTCCCGTTCGACACCTGCGGCGCGCAAGGCGTCGTGCTGCAGGTCGAGAGACTGCGAGCCATCGGCTTTGGAGACGCGGGCATATCCGATCAGCATGTATCACAAACGTTGGTTTGAGGCGGCGCTTCGGCCACGATTGCATTGACCTCTGGAAATGTATCTCAACCAGCTTCGGGGTTCAAGGTCCAATGATGTAAAAAACCACGCTAAGAGGTTAATTCATTGTTTGTATTGAAATTTAATGGTCTTAACTCGCCCTTCAGAATATCTTCCGGTAACGAAAACGTATAATGCCCCAGCATATTTATATGGCCATGTATCAGCGGCGATAATCTTGCCAGATGCTCCTCTTCAGGTGTTTCCCCCGATTTGCGAAGATGTGACGGCACTGTTGCAAATAGTCGGTGGTGATAAACTTATCATCCCCTTTTGCTGATGGAGCTGCACATGAACCCATTCAAAGGCCGGCATTTTCAGCGTG
>NZ_JBLKCZ010000095.1:0-943 GCF_047530595.1 Enterobacter sp. 01-M-02-SI-ECC
GGAAGGTGCGAACAAGTCCCTGATATGAGATCATGTTTGTCATCAGGAGCCATGGAACAGGGTTCATCATGAGTCATCAACTTACCTTCGCCGACAGTGAATTCAGCAGTAAGCGCCGTCAGACCAGAAAAGAGATTTTCTTGTCCCGCATGGAGCAGATTCTGCCATGGCAAAACATGGTGGAAGTCATCGAGCCGTTTTACCCCAAGGCTGGTAATGGCCGGCGACCTTATCCGCTGGAAACCATGCTACGCATTCACTGCATGCAGCATTGGTACAACCTGAGCGATGGCGCGATGGAAGATGCTCTGTACGAAATCGCCTCCATGCGTCTGTTTGCCCGGTTATCCCTGGATAGCGCCCTGCCGGATCGCACCACCATCATGAATTTCCGCCACCTGCTCGAGCAGCATCAACTGGCCCGTCAATTGTTCAAGACCATCAATCGCTGGCTGGCCGAAGCAGGCGTCATGATGACCCAAGGCACTTTGGTGGATGCCACCATCATTGAGGCACCCAGCTCTACCAAGAACAAAGAGCAGCAACGCGATCCGGAGATGCATCAGACCAAGAAAGGCAATCAGTGGCACTTTGGCATGAAGGCCCACATTGGTGTCGATGCCAAGAGTGGCCTGACCCACAGCCTAGTCACCACCGCGGCCAACGAGCATGACCTCAATCAGCTGGGTAATCTGCTTCATGGAGAGGAGCAATTTGTCTCAGCCGATGCCGGCTACCAAGGAGCGCCACAGCGCGAGGAGCTGGCCGAGGTGGATGTGGACTGGCTGATCGCCGAGCGTCCCGGCAGGGTAAAAACCTTGAAGCAGCATCCGCGCAAGAACAAAACGGCCATCAACATCGAATACATGAAAGCCAGCATCCGTGCCAGGGTGGAGCACCCGTTTCGCATCATCAAGCGGCAGTTCGGCTTCGTGAAAGCCAG
>NZ_JBLKCZ010000096.1:0-939 GCF_047530595.1 Enterobacter sp. 01-M-02-SI-ECC
AGGGGTTTGAGAGCCAATGGAACGAAAACGTACGCTAAGAAGTTAATTCATTGTTTAAATTGAAATTTAGTTCTCTCAGTTCCCCCTTCAAAATATCCTCCGGTAGCGTAAACGTATAATGCCCCAGCATATTGATATGCCCGTGCATCAGTGGGGACAACCGGGCGATATCTTCAACCCCGATTTCTTCTCCATTACTGCGTATCCAGCTCAGGGCTTCCTGCATATAAAGTGTGTTCCACAGTACCACTGCGTTAGTGACCAGGCCCAGTGCCCCCAGCTGATCTTCCTGACCTTCACGATAGCGCTTTCTGATCTCACCGCGCTGCCCGTAGCAGATCGCCCTCGCCACAGCATGGCGGCCTTCCCCCCGGTTTAGCTGCGTCAGGATCCGCCGACGATAATCCTCATCATCAATATAATTAAGAAGGTACAGCGTCTTGTTGACGCGCCCCACTTCCATGATCGCCTGTGCCAGCCCTGATGGGCGCGAGCTTTTCAGCAAAGAGCGAATGAGTTCTGAAGCATGAATGGTGCCCAGTTTCAGCGAACCGGCGGTTCGCATCATCTCATCCCACTGATCCTCGGCTTTCGACAGATCGGCACAACCACGTGCCAGTTCGTCCAGTGCACCGTAATTTGCCGATTTATCCACTCGCCAGAATACCGCTTCACCGGCATCGGCAAGCCGGGGGGAAAACTGGTATCCCAGCAGCCAGAAGAGGCCAAAAATAATGTCGCTGGTACCGGCTGTGTCTGTCATGATCTCAACCGGATTCAGCCCTGTCTGCTGCTCCAGAAGGCCTTCCAGCACAAAAATGGAATCTCGTAATGTGCCGGGGACAACGATGCCGTGGAATCCAGAGTACTGATCAGAGACGAAGTTGTACCAGGTGATGCCACGTCCGGAACCAAAATATTTTCTGTTAGGTCCTGAAT
>NZ_JBLKCZ010000097.1:0-930 GCF_047530595.1 Enterobacter sp. 01-M-02-SI-ECC
GGCAGGAATGCGGGGGAGCACGAGGGAGCCACCAGGGGGAAACGCCTGGTATCTTTAAGCCGCATCGGGTTTCGCCACCACTGATTTGAGCGTCAGATTCTGTGATGCTTGTCAGGGGGGCGGAGCCTATGGAAAAACGGCTTTGGCGCGGCCTTATGCTTTCTTCGTTAAGTATCTTCCTGGCATCCCCCAGGAAATTTCTGCTCCATCCGTAAGCCCGTCCCGCTCGCCGCAGCCGAACGACCGAGCGGAGCGAGTCAGTGAGCGAGGAAGCGGAATATATTCTGTATCACATTTTCTCCTGACGCGTTTTCTTTCACTTTCTGCGCCTGTCTTATGTGGCATTAATGCTATGTGTTACTGCCATGCTACATCTTAAGCCAGTATACACTCCGCTAGTGCTCCGTGACTGGTCCGGCGCTGCGCCCGGAACCCGCCTGTACCGGTTCAGCAGCCGTTCCGGCCTGACTGCAATTTTTTTTTTCATCCCTGCCCGCTACCCTGTAAACCTTTCTTCTGCGTTGCCGTTAACAGTAGGTAAGCCATGTTTGGTTTTTCTTCCGGAGCCCTGATGACTCTTAGTGATGATGAGCGACACCTGCTTGTGTCCGTTGTTTCGGTCTGGCTACGGCGTGCCGGAGGGGATGCCGGAGCCATGATGCTGGATGCATACCGGCAGATTTTGTCTGAAACCGAACCGGCCGTAAGGACTGTCATGCTCGAATTTCTTGAATCCGTTCGCATTCATTACATTTCGTCCTGAGCATTTTCTGTATTTCTGTCCATACTTAAACGAGGCGGCCGTCACGGACGGTGGTCGTCGTTCCATGATGGGGTCGGTTCCGGCTGAGGGCGAAATGACACCCTAAGCTTTCGGTTCCTTGGGCCAAAGATATTCGCCAGTCAGTAGAATGTGCGCCCAGCCCAATG
>NZ_JBLKCZ010000098.1:0-880 GCF_047530595.1 Enterobacter sp. 01-M-02-SI-ECC
ACACAAACCGCATGGGTTTCCGGCTCCAACTCCTGCCCGTGCGGCACCAGCACTGGCGGGATCTTGTCGCGGTTACCGTAGTCGCCCACATGGTTCATGGCATCGGTGAGGAAGCCACCCGTACCACAGGTCGGGTCATACAGAGTTCGAATCAAACCGGGGCTGGCCTCAAACAGGGCATCATCCGGGTCAAGCAGCAATGCGGTCGCCAGGTGAACGATGTCACGCGGCGTCATGAAGTCCTCGGCCCCTTCATTTACCTCGGCACCAAAGCGGCGAATCAGGTGTTCGTAGATGTTACTCATCACCCGATCCGGCACCACGTCCGGGTGCAGGTCGATCTTGGCAAAGTTCTGGCAAATCTTGTACAGCAAGCCCGCTTTCTCCAGCCGGATCACCGTATTGCCAAACTCAAACTCCTCGAAGATAGCGCGGGCGTTATCCGAAAACAGGGCGATGTAGTCTTCCAGATTGCGGCGCGTCTTGGTGCTACCCAGGGTGCCAAGGGAGTATTCAGAGGTGTTGTAGAAGGGGTATTCAGCGGTTGAGCGCAGAATGGTATCCAGCTCAACATCGGCATCCTTGAAAGCGTCATGCGCTTCTCTCACCGCCTCGCGAGTCGGCTCCAGCGCACACTCCAGGCGGCGCAGCAAGGTAAACGGCAAAATGATCTTGCCAAAGTCCGTATGCTTGAAGTCCCCCCACAGGTCTTCCGCGTTCTTCCAAATAAAGTCAGCCTGTGAAGCTGCCGATCCCGTAAATTCGTTCATTCTTGACTCCAACCACCTTTTGCACAGAACGGTACTGTAGTCAATCTGCGAATGTCAACCAGATTTTGCACAAAAGGGGATGGATTTCAATTCCTAGCTAAATCTGCGAT
>NZ_JBLKCZ010000099.1:0-870 GCF_047530595.1 Enterobacter sp. 01-M-02-SI-ECC
AATAGGGATCTCGAAAAAAGTAATACCCCTCTGGAGGCCACAGACGGCGGGGCCTCCAGAGCACTTTGTCGTTTTTGGACGGAAAATCCCTAGAACCCCAAATTTGTCTCCGTCTTGATCCTCGATGAGATTACCTCGCAGAGAAATGGTCGCACCGTCATGCATCGTTTTGGCCTGTTCGACAGTCATGATTCTTGCATCTTCAGTCCCACGATAACCTTCATCCAGAGCGTGGGCTGGCGGTGGAGCTGTATCATTTTTCAACCCGCCGTTATCATCAGCAAGCGCTGGCGACAATAAAAAACAACATAATAATGGCGTTATGGATAATTTCATATGTTCTCCTTTTGCCAAGGTTGAAATGTTAAGTGTGGTTGCTATTTATTAACACTGCGAACTGGATAAGTCTCAAATAATATTGTTTAAATTAAATCTAACGTTGGTGGGGATATAAGCGCAACGGTAGAGGAAAGTAGGGGGGGTAATATTCCGAGAAAATTAAGTGTAGCTGGATAATATAGGTCATGCCATTCATTTTGGTCTACGCTTATTAGTCTTTGTGATAAATAATGAGAGGTAATTGAATGGCTGGCTTAAACAAGGAAAAAAAGACCATCAATAAAACCAATTCTGCGCGTTTTCCGGCGCCGCCTTTTCAACAGCAGCAGCAGCCCTTTCCCGGGCTGGCGGGGAAAATGCAACCGCGCCCCGATCATGGAGAAGACAGCTATCAGGGAAGCGGTCGCCTGAATGGGCGCAAGGTATTAATTACGGCACTGTTGCAAATAGTCGGTGGTGATAAACTTATCATCCCCTTTTGCTGATGGAGCTGCACATGAACCCATTCAAAGGCCGGCATTTTCAGCGTGA
>NZ_JBLKCZ010000009.1:0-197926 GCF_047530595.1 Enterobacter sp. 01-M-02-SI-ECC
CCGTCTGAATTTGCAGCGGGCTGGAGAAAGGGTCATTCTGAGAATGAAGATTCCGACGTTACTAACTGAGTGTTGTATCTAATCGTGGGGGCAGGTCAGCGCCTCGACCTATCTGTACAAAGCCGTATCTACCGGGCAGCTTCTGAAATCAGCGGAGATGAAATGGTACCGTATAAACGATGCAGGTCTGGAAGAGGAATATTTCAATATGTTTTTGGAAAACGTCAAAGTCGTTTCGGTTACACCGGTAATGGCGAACTGTAAAGATCCGCACACCCAGCATCTTAACCATATGGAAATCGTTGAACTACGCTACGAGAAAATCACCTGGAAATTTGTCGATGGCAATCTCATTCACTCTGATTCATGGAATGAAAGAACTACAGCCTAGCGGAGGAATTTATGGCCAGACTTACTTTTGATGGTTGTGCCCATACGCTTTCATTGCTAGGTAGTGATGGCTCTATTGTTGACACGTGGACCGCTTATAATAACGTCGATCGCAGAGCCACATTCAAACACATTAGTAACGGCACATATCAGATACAGGATAAATCAAAGCCACATTTACACCCAGGCGATAGTGAAGATGGTTCGTATGGGACTTATGGAATCATTCGATTTAGTTATCCCGGACACCCCGGTGTAGGTGTACATTCAGGTCAGGCGCATAGCCCTTATAAACCAGGGCCAGAACATCCGACAATGGGATGCATCCGAACTACTGATGAGGCGATGAAGAAAATAAAAGAGCACATGGCTAAATCCTCCCTCTCAACCATCACCGTATCAAATAACAGCGCCTGCTCGGCCATGAGTGCGACGCAGAAATTTGAAAATATCTATATCCCACCGGGAATGAACTTGATATGAAAACGATGCAGTTGTTTTTGATTATGTTAGTGATATCGCGCGTGGCTTATGCAAATGACTGTACTTCTGTTGAAGAAATGGACAGGGCAGATAACGCAGCCTCTGCCATTCAGGACTGGCAAGGCGTCCATTCTTTTTACAAAAATTACAGACAGTGTGATGAGGGATATATCGCAGAAGGGATATCAGCGACTATTGTCGGGCTGTTAGCCAACAACTGGAAGACCTCCCATCAACTCATGCAGCTATCTGTAAGCGATCGCGCTTTTGAGTCATGGATGATTAATCACATCGATACGACCACGAACGATCGTGATCTCGAGAAAGTCGTGAGAAATGCCACGGATAGTTGCCAGGAAGGCGCTAAAGCGTTCTGCAAACAGATTGAGAATGCCGCACAAGGCGCGTTGAAGGAACTGCAAAGCCAATAGCCAAGCGTGGTTTCGCAGGTAGAGCAGGAAACGGAGCTATCCTCACCCTCCACGTTACAGGCTCCTGCTCACTTCCCCACCTCACAAACTGCAAAACTAAAGAAATCCCCCATCGCGCCGATCATCATCCGTGTGTATTATTTCCTGTAGCTTTTACAACAACTAACCTTAACTCAAATACTTAAGCGCCAAAGCGAAAGGCATCATGAGCACATCGATCAAACGGCTAGAAATCATTAAAAATGCCATTGAACTGGAAGATGACGACATCATCCAGAGCCAGCTGACACGGCTGAAAAATGAAGCGTTTGACGATGAGCTACAGGCAATCGTCGTGGCGCTTGAAAAGAAGAACTACACCGCTGCGATGGCGGCCATTACCGCCTGGCTGCAGGGCCAGCGCGCCGTGACCCAGTGGCGCGATCCGCAGGTGGCCGCCAGCAAGCTGGAACTGAAGGCGCTGGAAGAACGTCTGCGCGATCTGATTGACCGCCGCAACGTCCGGGTGCAGCAGCTTGATGAGTTCAACGATCTCTATTTCTCTCGCCTCGGGCCGCTGATGCAGCAGATCCTCGCCCTGCGTAAAACCTTGGCCGAGCTGAACCTGCGCCGTCAGCAGGCGGAAGCGCGTCGTCGCGAGGAAGATTACCGTCGCTGCCAGCGCTATATGGCGCAGGCGGTAGAGGTGCTGGCGACGCTCACCCAGCGCTGGCGCGATCTCCCGGCCGACTCCGTGCAGGCCGCTGAGGCGCGCAAGCATCTTGAACAGCAAAGCAATCTGATTGCCAATCTGCTAGCCGAAGCGCTGGAGCTGGAGAGCGGCTTAACGCGCGAAGAGGAGCCTGCGCGTCAGGCGCGAGACGACGCTAACGAAGAGTACGAGAAATATCGCGAGCAGCATCACGATGCCGAAGTGCGGCTGCGCAAGGGTAAGGATCTTTCGGAAGAGGATCGGAACGAGCTGAAGCGTCTCTGGCGGCAGGCGAGCAAGCTCTGCCATCCGGATCTGGTGGCGGACGATCTGAAAGAGGAAGCTAACGCGATGATGGTGCAGCTCAACCAGGCGAAGCAGCGTGGCGACGTTAAAACCATTCGCTCACTGGTGGCCCGCCTGCAGCAGGGCTTTGAGCCATTGATGGCAAGCGACAGGCTGAACGATCTGGAACGTATCCGCAAAAAAATGGCGCAGGTTCGCGAGCAGATAGACATTTTAGTGAACGAGCTGGCGGAGCTGGAGAAAGAGGAGTCCTGGCTTCTGGTCTCGTCGCTGAACAATATGGAAGCGTACTTCGCTCAGCAGGAGAAAGCCCTGCACGAGGTCCGCGCCTCGCTCGAACATCAGGTGAGCGAAGCGCAGCTGGATTCCGCCGCCTGATTATTTGGCGTGCCAGTATGCGCTGGCACGCACCAGCTGCTGGTCAATCGCATCGGTTTCAAACTGACGGCTCAGCGTCTTCACCACCTTCCCTTCCCCGGTCAGCCAGATGAAATAGTCTTCACCAGGAACGGTCAGCGCCGCCAGATGGTCCGCTACCGCCTGCTCACTGTGGCCTACAACCCAGGTGATGTTGAATTCGCTCAGGTGCGCCAGATAGTCCTTATAAGAGTCGTCCCCAACCGTCACTACCGCATGAATTTCCGGGCGAACCGGCAGTTTAGCAATGCTCTCTAAGCGTCGACGCAGCGCGGGCATGCCGGACTCGTCGCACACGTACAGCTGCCAGGCGTAATCCTCCGGCACCACCAGCGAACCGCGCGGACCGCCGATGGTCAGCCTGTCGCCCACTTTTGCCTCAACCGCCCAGCGGCTGGCAATGCCGCCGTCATGAACGAAGAAATCGAGCACCAGCTCATGGTTTGCCTCGTCGTACAGCGGCGTGTAGTCGCGCGTCTGAGGACGTACGCCGTCACCCCAGTCGATACCTTCATCGGTGACCACCGGCGGCACAAACACCGCGCCCGGGGCAGGGAAAAAGACTTTGGTATGGTCGTCGAAACCGCGGGAGCTAAAGCCTTCCAGCTGCTCGCCGCCTAAAACAATGCGCTGGAAACCCGCGCTGGCGCGTTCAACGCGGAGCACCGTCAGCTCGCGAAAGCGCAGGTCATTACGAACACGCTGTGGGTAACGGGTAGATGCCATTTTTTAGCCCCTTCTCTGGTGAATACGATATATCTAAATCAATTTTTAAATGATAATGATTACTAATAAGCAAAAATGCAAGATCTTTTAGATTGCATCTGAATATATCTTAGATATAGTTTAGATATATCAAATTGAGAGAGCTACTATGCGACACGAACACGACAGCGGCGGGCGCCGACCGCGCTTTTTCGGCCATGGCGATCTGCGGCTGGTGATTCTGGATATTCTGACCCGCAGCGCGAGCCACGGCTACGAGCTCATCAAAGAGATCGAGAATCTGACCCAGGGGAATTACACCCCGAGCCCAGGCGTGATCTACCCGACCCTGGATTATCTTCAGGATCAGACCTTTATCACCATTACGGAAGAAGAGAACGGTCGTAAGACGATTACGATTACCGCTGAAGGACAACGCTGGCTGGACGAAAACCGGGAGCAGCTGGAACAGATCCAGGTGCGTATCAAAGCGCGTTCCGTCGGTTTTCAGCTGCGCAAAAACCCGCAGATGAAGCGGGCGCTGGATAACTTCAAAGCGGTGTTAGATCTGAAGGTGAATCAGGGAGAGCTCAGCGACGCGCAGCTCAAGCAGATTATCGGCGTTATTGACCGCGCGGCGCTCGAGATCTCCCAGCTGGATTAAGCCGGAGCGTGCTCGCTCACGCGGAAGACGCGCACCAACTCCTTCAGGTGCATCGCCTGTTCGTTAAGCGATGCTGCCGCCGCGACGGACTCCTCCACCAGCGCGGAGTTCTGCTGGGTGGTGGCATCAATCAGGCCAATCGCGCTATTAATCTGCGAGATACCTTCCGTCTGCTCGTGGCTGGCCTGGCGGATTTCGCGCAGGATCACGTCCATCTCTTCCACGTTGCCGACCATCCCATTAATCAACGCACTCGCTTTTTCAACCAGGTTCATCCCGTCCCGGGTCTGGCTGGTAGAGCTCTCAATCAGCTCGCGGATTTCGCTGGCAGATGACGCGCTCTTCTGGGCAAGCTGGCGAACTTCACCCGCCACCACCGCAAAGCCGCGACCGTGCTCGCCGGCGCGCGCCGCTTCCACCGCCGCGTTCAGCGCCAGAATGTTGGTCTGGAACGCAATGGCGTCGATCAGGTCGATAATGTCGGACATCCGGTTCGACGTCTCGTTAATCAGGCGCATTTTGCTGGTCACCTGCTTCATCATCTCGCCGTTGTTTTTAACCACCGTGGCGGCATCGGCCGAAAGGTTGGTCGCTTCCCCGGTATGCGAGGCGGTATTTTTCACCGTCGCGGTGATCTGCTCCATCGAGGCGGCGGTCTGTTCTACAGAACTTGCCTGCTCTTCCGTGCGCGCGGCCAGATCCTGGTTCCCGGCGACAATCTGCGCGGCAGCGCTGGAGATATTCTCCGAGCCGGTTTGCACCTGCTGCACGATGTCCAGCAGTCGCGTTTTCATCTCCATCAGCGCATGCAGCAGCAGACCCGTTTCGTCTTTGCCGTGTGGCGTGATGCTGCCCGTGAGATCGCCCTCAGAAATGGCTTTTGCAAAATGTACCGCCTCGCCGAGCGGACGAGTGATAGCGCGCACGATAAACCAGCCAATCAGGCTGCCTGCCGCAATGCTAAAGAGCGTGAGCAGGATCAGCAGCAGTCGGTTAGACCTGAAATCCCCTTCCACCTGCGCGCCGGCACTCTGCATCTCGCTGTTTTGAATGGTAATCAGCTCCTTCACCTTCGCTTTATAAGCCTGCTGCACGGCGAGGGTGGTGGTCATCATCTCCTGAATAGCGCCCGCACGATTGTTGTTCTGCACCGCCTGCAAAATGCGGTAGCGCGAGTCCAGATACTGCTGACGCACGCTGCGGATCTCCGCCAGCACCTGCTGAGACTTTTGATCCTGCAACGCGGTGTTCAGCTCTCCCAGGATCACCGTGATATGCTCGCTGATCTCTTTCAGGCGCTGCTGAGATTGCCCAGTGTAGGTGCCCTGCTCGTCCAGCAGCATCAGCTGTTGAGTGCTAATAAATTCCTGGAAGTTATCAATTAACTGGTTCGCTTTTACCGTGGTCGGATAATCACTGGTAATAATGGATTGCATCCCGTTATTAGCCCGGTTCAGACTCAGCAGAGACAGGCTCGCGCTGATCGCCATCAGGACAATAAAGAACCCAAACGCCAGAAATAATTTCGTGCCGATCTTTACGTCATGTAAGAACATATTTTCTCCATCGATATGATTATTTCTCAGACGATCGCTGTTATCGGTAACGATTTCGCTAACTTTATGAGTTTGATCGTTTTTTTATTTCATAACCCACACAATGGATAGGTAGAGGCTATTAATATTGCCCCATTGATCGTTACCAGACCACCAGAGAGGCATTTTTCAAAATAGCCTTCTGGATAATTGACTTAGGCAGGGATAAATAACTGAGGTACTTTCTTTAGTTATTTAATATTAGATTAACAATAAAATACATTAATAGTCACAAGCAGAAAATAAAAAGCCGTTTATTCCTTACGAAATAAACGGCTTTTTTTGGAACATTACTGGCTCAATGAAGCACAGTCACCGCATCCTTGAGACGTCCGGCGCGATGCTTCACCATCGCAGAAATGTGTGCGCTCTCCTCGACCAGGTCGGCGTTTTTCTGCGTAATGCTGTCGAGTTCAGCCACCGCACGGGTCAGCTCAGAGAGTCCGGTTGCCTGCTCGGAGGTCGCGTGGCTGATCTGGGCGATAAGCTGCGTCACGTTTTTCACCTGCTCGACAATATCATCCATCGTGCGACCTGCGGCGTGAACCTGCTCAGAGCCGGACTGCACCTTGCTGGCGCTGGCATCAATGAGTTTACGAATATCATTGGCGGCACTGGCGCTTCGGCTGGCGAGATGGCGCACTTCGCCCGCGACCACGGCAAAACCTTTTCCCTGCTCTCCTGCCCTTGCCGCTTCAACCGCCGCGTTCAGCGCAAGAATATTGGTCTGGAAAGCGATATCGTTAATCAGGGAGGTAATCGAGCCAATTCGCTGCGTGCTGTCGGCAATGTCATCCATGGTTTTGACAACGGTCTGCATCGCGTTGCCCCCTTTCGTCGCCGCGCTGCTCGCGGCCACGGAGAGTTTATCCACCTCGGCGGCGGTTTCAGAGTTACTCTGAACGGAAGCGGCCATCTGGTTCATTGTCGCGACGGTCTGCTGCACGTTCGCCACGGTCTGACGCGTGCGATCGTTCAGATCTTCATTTCCCTGTGCCAGCCTGTCGCTGCCGTCACGGACGCTCACCACCTGGCTCGACACGTCATTGATTAACCAGCGGCACATCAGCCCCAGTTGCCCTACCGCGCGCAGCGTCAGCCCCAGCTCGTCGCTGCGGTTCAGATGCTGCACGCTGTTGCGCTCACCGGTTGCGACCTTCAGGGCCTGTCGCGCCACATTCTCTACCGGGCGGACAATCTGCTGCTCAAACAGCAGTGTCCCCAGCAGCATGACCAGAGCGGCTGCGGCGAGCGGCATCCACCCGGCGGAGGTCGCGATCAGCGTGGCGGCGAGAACGGCAAAAAGCGCCGCCATCACGCTGCGCACGCGCCAGCGCAGCGGCATAGCCGGCAGTTTGCCCAGCCAGCCTTTTCCAACCACAAGCCCTTTATGAATACGTTTCATACAGCTTCCGTCGTTCAGCGCCCGGTAGAGCGGCTCCACGGCGGCAATCTCTTCCGCTGTGGCTTTGGTGCGAATGGACATATAGCCTGTCACCAGCCCCTGGCGTACCATCGGCACCGCATTCGCACGCACCCAGTAGTGATCACCGTTTTTGCGCCGGTTTTTGACAATTCCGCTCCACGGCTCGCCCTGCTGCAGCGTGTACCACATATCGGCAAACGCGGCTTTTGGCATATCGGGGTGGCGCACCATATTGTGCGGCTGGCCCGTCAGCTCATCGAGCTGGTAGCCGCTCACCTGCACAAAGGTGTCGTTGGCGTGTGTGATGTAGCTGTGGACGTCTGTGGTAGACATTAAGGTGGTGTCATCGTCCAGAGGATATTCATTCTGGGTGACATAGGTTGGAGAGGACATCGTGGGCATCCCTTGCAGGTTATTTGAATGTTAATTTTGTGGGTCAATGTTTTTTCGGCGGTAAACAATTTATCTTTAGTTGTTAAACTTGATGAAGATCGCAGATTTGACTTAAACCATACTTTTTGTGCGATTTTATAATTCATTGATTTCAAATACTTTCGCAAAGAAATTACCTGTAAAGCATGATCAGTTAATGCCCACTTAAGTTGCAGCGAATGCACTTCTTTAGTGCAGATGCGGTTTTCCGCCCTCATTTATCCTTTCTGTCCTGTACCGCTGAATCCCGTTTCGGTTGCTCCGGCATGATTAAATATTGTGCAACATTATTTTAACCTGGCGTTTATCCCGATTTTCGTTAAGTCATCTGAAGTGGCGTAATCCCTGCAATACTTAAACCAGTATCATGTGATACGCGATCCCCGGGAGCACATTTTGAACAGGTTACCTTCCAGCGCCTCGGCTCTTGCCTGTACCGCGCACGCACTGAATCTCATTGAGAAGCGAACGCTCGATCATGAGGAGATGAAACAACTTAACCGAGAGGTCATCGATTACTTTAAAGAGCACGTCAATCCAGGTTTTCTGGAGTATCGCAAATCTGTTACCGCCGGCGGGGATTACGGAGCCGTAGAGTGGCAAGCGGGGAGTCTTAACACGCTTGTCGACACCCAGGGACAGGAGTTTATCGATTGCCTGGGTGGTTTTGGTATCTTCAACGTGGGGCACCGTAATCCAGTTGTGGTTTCCGCCGTACAGAATCAACTTGCGAAACAACCTCTCCATAGCCAGGAACTGCTCGACCCGCTTCGCGCTATGCTCGCGAAAACGCTGGCGGCCTTAACGCCCGGCAAACTGAAGTACAGCTTCTTTAGCAACAGCGGCACGGAATCGGTCGAAGCGGCGATTAAACTCGCCAAAGCGTACCAGTCGCCGCGCGGGAAATTCACCTTTATCGCCACCAGCGGCGCGTTCCACGGTAAATCTCTGGGCGCACTGTCTGCTACCGCCAAATCCACCTTCCGCAAACCGTTTATGCCGCTGCTGCCGGGCTTCCGCCACGTGCCGTTTGGCGACATCAACGCCATGCGCACCGTGCTGAGCGAATGCCGTAAAACCGGCGATGACGTGGCGGCGGTAATCCTGGAGCCGATTCAGGGTGAAGGCGGCGTAATCCTCTCTCCGCAGGGCTATCTGCCCGCCGTGCGTCAGCTGTGCGATGAGTTTGGCGCGCTGCTGATCCTCGACGAAGTCCAGACCGGGATGGGGCGCACTGGCAAAATGTTTGCCTGCGAGCACGAAAACGTTCAGCCGGACATCCTGTGCCTGGCGAAGGCGCTCGGCGGCGGCGTGATGCCGATTGGAGCGACGGTTGCGACTGAAGAGGTCTTCTCGGTGCTGTTCGACAACCCGTTCCTGCATACCACCACTTTTGGCGGTAACCCGCTGGCCTGTGCGGCCGCGCTGGCAACTATCAACGTGCTGCTGGAGCAAAACCTGCCCGCGCAGGCGGAGCAGAAAGGCGACATGCTGCTGGACGGCTTCCGTCAGCTAGGCCGGGAGTATCCGGACCTGGTGCAGGACGCGCGTGGCAAAGGGATGCTGATGGCGATTGAGTTTGTCGATAACGAAACCGGCTATAGCTTCGCAAGCGAGATGTTCCGCCAGCGGGTGCTGGTGGCCGGCACGCTCAACAACTCGAAAACCATCCGCATTGAACCGCCGCTGACGCTGACGATTGAGCAGTGCGAGCAGGTGCTGAAAGCGGCGCGTAAAGCGCTGGCAGCGCTGCGAATAAGTGTGGAAGAGGCGTAAAAAATCACCGGGCCTGCAGGCAGTTGCAGGCCCGGTTTTTAGCGGTGGAACTCCGCCACCGTCATGGTAAAGCGCAGAACGTTTTTTCCCTCATTGGCATAACCGTGCGCAGCTTCCGTTTTCGCCACCGCCGATGCGCCTGCAGCAACCTGCGTAACCGTCTCGTCCACCGTCAGCGTTAAAACGCCTTCGTTCACGTGCAGCAGCTCAAAGGTTCCCGCCGGATGCCCCGGAGAGGTAAAGCGCTCTCCCGGCTGCATCTCCCACTGCCATAGCTCAATCATATCCGGGCCTGCCGTTCCCGCCAGCAGTCTGGCGCGTCCACCCTGTGCGCCCTGCCACAGCACCGGAATCGCGGACTCTTCGATAACATGCACCAGCGGCTCGCTGGAGACGTTGACGATATCCGCTACGGAGATGCCGAGCGCGGCGGCCAGCTTGCACAAGATGGCGATACTGGGGTTGGCTGCGCCCTTTTCGATCTCCACCAGCATGCCTTTACTGACGCTGGCCCGGCGGGACAGCTCGTCCAACGACAGCTTTTTCTCTTTACGCCAGTTGCGGATGCGGTTCGCCACGGCCAGGCTTACCTGGGCAACATCGGCACCCGAATCAGTCATTATATTGACCTTAACAGTCATTGGTCACTACCATGGTATAAAACAGTCAATACAGGATTATTTATGTCTCTCGTTACGCCGTCAATAGATTCGCGTCTTGCCGGGATTGCCCCGGGCTTTCGGGCGCTGAGCATTCTGGTTGAAGCTGCGCCGATTACCCACCCGGAGGTTGCGCCCGCCGCGCTGGCGCAGGCCTGCCAGCAGATGTTGAATGATGATGTGCCGTGGGCTGATGCACATCTTTCAGACTGGGATGAGGTGTTTAAAGCCTTCGGCGCGAAACCGAAACGCACGCCCTGCTCGGCCTCCGCCCTGCGCAAGCGGGTACTGAAAGACGGTTCGCTGCCGTCGCTGGATCCGGTGGTGGATATCTATAATGCGGTGAGCATTCGCTATGCCATTCCGGTAGGTGGGGAAAATCTCGCGGCGTACTCGGGTGCGCCGCGCCTGACGCTGGCAGACGGCAGCGAGCCGTTTGATACCTTTAAGGAGGGAGAGCCGATGGTGGAATACCCGGATGCTGGCGAGGTTATCTGGCGAGACGACCTCGGCGTCACCTGCCGCCGCTGGAACTGGCGACAGGGGGTCCGTACCCTTCTGGACAGCCAGGCACAATCTATGTGGTTTATTCTTGAAAGCCTGCCGTCAATGCCGCTTGCGGCACTGGAAGAGGCAGGAGAAGAGCTGGTCAACAACCTGCAGCGGCTGATGCCGGGAGCCACGGCTCGGGTTCAGCTGCTGACGCTGTAGGAGGACATCACGATGTTTCACGGGTTAAGCGCGTTTCCGTTAACGCCCCTGAAAGAGGGGACGTTTGACGAGCACGCCTTCATCAATCTTCTGCGCCCCGTGGTCGACGCTGGCGTGGATTCACTCGGCATTTTGGGCTCAACGGGAAGTTACGCCTATCTGACCGTTGAAAAGCGCGGTCGGATCGCACGCTGCGCGGTGGCGCATGCTGATGACATTCCGGTCATCGTCAGCATCGGCGCATTGCGGCTGGACGATATTCTGCGTCTGGCTGACGACGCGCAATCGGCAGGAGTCTCCGGCGTACTGCTGGCACCCGTGTCGTACCAGCGATTAACGGAAGACGAAGTGTTTCATCTCTATGAGACGGTGACCCGCCAGATCTCCGTACCGCTGTGCATTTACGATAATCCCGCCACGACTGGTTTTTCGTTTAGCGATGAACTGTTATTTGCCGCCGCGGCCCTGCCGAATATAGGGTCCATAAAGCTTGGCCGCGTGCCGGAGGACCTGTCGCAGGTACGCGCTCGTCTTCCGGATACCGTCACGCTGGGCATCGCCGGTGACTGGCGAGCGGCCTCTGCCCTGCAGGCCGGGTTTGACGTCTGGTACTCGGTGGTCGGCGGGTTGTTTCCGCAAACAGCGCTGGCGATTGCCCGTTCGAAACAGTCGGCACAATCCGAGCGGCTGGAGCCGCTTTGGGCGCTGTTCCGCCATTATGGTAGTTTGCGGGTGGTAGCGGCAGCGGCAGAAATGCTGGGGAAAGTGGAAACGCCCGCGCTACCCTTCCCCCTTCAGGCTATTCAGGGTGAGCCGCGCGAAGCGCTTGCTGCGATAATTGCGGATCTGGTGCTGGCCTGAACAACGCCGGGTGGCGCTAGCGCTAACCCGGCCTACAAAACCTTTATAACGCCTGTTACTCCGGCAACAGCCCTACAAAACTGCGTTTCTTGCGCGGCTCCGACATCAGCTCCTCAAGCTTATCCACGCACGCCAGATAGTGCGGGGTTTGCTTGTGCGCCAGCACCGCCTCTTCGTCTTTATAGGCTTCGTAGATAAAGAACCGGGTCTTCACCCTCGGGTCCTGCAATACGTCAAAGCGCAGGTTTCCCGGCTCCTGGATTGCCCCCTCGTGGTTGGCGCGAAACACCTCCAGAAATTCGTCCACCCGCTCGGGCTTGATGTTGATCTCAACCAGCGTCACGTTCATTTTGCTTCTCCCTGTTTCTCTTCCTGCCAGAACTGGAACGCATCGCGGGCGTTCCAGTTCTCGTGAACCACTTTTTTCACCGCCTTCAGCATGGCGAGCGGCGCGCTGGACTGGAATATATTGCGCCCCATGTCCACGCCGGACGCGCCCTGGTCGATCGCCCGCCAGCACATCTCCAGCGCCTCGTGCTCCGGCAGCTTTTTGCCCCCGGCGATCACAATCGGCACCGGGCAGCTGGCGGTCACTTTTTCAAAGCCCTCGTCCACGTAGTAGGTTTTGACGAACTGCGCGCCCATTTCGGCGGCGATGCGGCTGGCCAGCGAGAAATAGCGCGCGTCCCGCGCCATCTCTTTACCGACGCCCGTCACCGCCAGCGTCGGCATGCCGTAGCGCGCGCCCGCATCGACAAGCTTGATGATGTTGTTGATCGACTGATGCTCAAACTCGCTGCCGATATACACCTGCGCCGCCACCGCGCAGACGTTCAGGCGCAGCGCGTCTTCCATCGCCACCGCCACGCACTCGTTCGACAGCTCGCCCAGAATCGAGTTACCGCCGGAGGCGCGCAGCACCACCGGTTTGTTCGTCGCGGCTGGCACCTGGCTCCTGAGGATGCCGCGGGTGCACATCAGCACGTCGGTTTCGCCAAACAGCGGCGCGATGGAGAGATCGATGCGCTCAAGGCCGGTGGTCGGCCCCTGAAAGTAGCCGTGGTCAAAGGCCAGCATCACCGTGCGATTGCTCTGCGGATTGAAGATGCGCGCCAGGCGGGACTGCATGCCCCAGTCCAGCGAGCCGCAGCCCTTCAGGGTGTAAGGCACATTCTTCTGCGGCGTGCCGATGCCAAAATCCTTGCCGTCTTTGATGTCGTCTAAATCAGCCATTTGCTCCCCCGTCAGAAATCGTATTTGCTGATGTTCTCTTTGGTGAACACCACCCGCTCCGGCAGCAGCACGATGCCGTTGCCCTTCGCCTCATACTGGTAGCCCTGCACGCTGTTCGGTTCGACCTTCAGCACGCCGATATTTTTTACGTCCACGCTGTCGCCGACGTTAAGATCGCCTTTTTTCAGCAGGCGATCGGCGACATTGACCGCAATTTTGCCCTGTTGCACCACGTCCCACAGGCCGAAGGCCTTCACCGTGCCGCGCTCAACGTACGGGCGCATCACGTTCGGCGTGCTGAACCCGACAATCGCCACCTCTTCCCGCTTCAGGTTTTCCGCCGCCTGCGCCGCGGCTGGCAGCGCGTTGGCGTCCGGGGCGATGATCGCATCCAGATCCGGATACGCTTTTAAGATCCCTTCGGCGGTTTGCAGAGATTTGGTGGCGTCGTTATAGCCAAACTGGGTGGTGACGACCTGCCACTGGGGGTGATCTTTCTCGATTTTGGCCTTCGCCTCTTTCACCCACTGGTTCTGGTCGGTGACGGTGGGGCTGGAGTAGAAGAACGCCACTTTAGCGTTCGGTTTGGTGACCTGCTTGCCCGCCATCTCAACCAGCAGGCCGCCCAGCTGTTCCGGCGTCCCCTGGTTGATGTAGATGCTGCGGCACTCCGGTTTGGTGTCCGAATCCCAGGTCAGAACCTTGACGCCGCGCTGCATCGCGCGCTTGAGCGCCGGACACAACCCATCCGGCGACACGGCGGAGACGATGATGGCGTTATAGCCCTGGTTGACGAAGTTATTGATGAGCTGCACCTGGCCGGAGACGCTCGGCTCGGTCGGACCGTCGTAGGTTACGTCCACGCCGAGATCTTTCCCCGCCTCTTTCGCGCCGTTGCCGCCGCTGGTGAAGAACCCCACGCCCACCAGCTTCGGGATAAAGGCAATGCGGTCCGCCGCCTGCGCCGAGGCGAAGCTGAGGGCCATTGCCAGGACTATCAGTTTTGTTTTCATCTTACGCTCCGGATAGTTTTCTAAAGAGAGAACGCACCCATTCGCGGTGCAGACTCAGCGAACGTCCCATCACCACCACAACCAGCAGCGCCCCTGACAGCGCGCTCGACACCTGGTTAGGGATGCCGACCATCTGTAAACCCTGCTGCAGGTAGCCCACCAGCAGCGCCGCCAGCGCCGTACCGACAACCGAACCTGACCCGCCGTAGATATTGGCCCCGCCCAGCACGGCGGCGGTGAGCGCAGGCATCAGCAAATCGCGCCCCAGATCCGAACGCGCGGAGCCGAAATAGGAGACCATCACCAGCGCGGCAATCGCCGAGGCCACGCCCACCAGACCGTACAGCGCGTAGGGCATGCCGTTCACCGACAGCGCCGCATAGCGCGCCGCGCGCGGGTTTTGCCCGATCAAAAACAGGTGACGGCCAAAGCGCCCGCGGTGGGTAATCAGCCAGAAGAAAACGGTAATCACCGCGAACAGCACCAGCGGGATCGGCAGACCCAGCACCGTGAGGTTAGCGAACGCCGTGAAGCTGTCTGGGAAGCCGCCGATGCCCTCATAGCCCGTCGCACCCGCCATGCCGGAGAGCAGCAGCGCGCCGCCGCCGTAGAGGTAGAGCGTGCCGAGGGTGATCACCAGCGGGCTGATTCCCGTGTAGTGAATAAGCGCCGCGTTTACCAGCCCGCACAGCAGTCCCAGCACCAGCGTCAGCGGAACGGCGACCGCCATCGGCCACCCCGCCTGCATCATCACGCCCAGCGCGATGGCGCACAGGCCGATGGTCGAGCCGAGGGAGATGTCGATCCCGCCGCTGACGATCACCAGCGTGAGCGGCAGCGCCACAATGCCGATGCAGATGAAGTCGCTGGTGCTGAACAGCAGCATGTTGATATCGAGCATGCGCGGGTTGATGGCGCCAAAGAGCAGGATCTCCAGCACCAGCAAAATCAGCAGCGCGCTTTCCCAGTTAAGCCTCATTTAAGCCACCTCTTTTTTGCGTTTGGGAAACGGGGTGACGTGCTTTCCCCCTTTGTTACCCGGCTGGAAGCGGCCGTACTTCAGCGCCCGCTGATGGCGTGCCAGCGCCTGGCGCAGGCGCCCGTCGAGCACCAAAACGCCCAGCAGCACCAGCCCGGCGATAAAGTCGTTCCACCACGCCGGGAGCCTGAACAGCACCAGCACGGTGTCGATTTGGGTCAGGAAGAAGGCGCCGAGCAGCGCGCCAACCAGCGTGCCCGTGCCGCCCAGCAGCGAAATCCCCCCGAGCACGCAGGCGGCGATGGCCTTCATCTCCAGCCCGCTGCCGGTCTGGTTGGGCACAAAGCCAATCTGCGCGGCAAAGACGATCCCGGCGCAGGCCGCCAGCATGCCGTTCAGGGTAAAGGCGATCATGCGGGTGCGGTTCACCGCCACGCCCAGCTGGCGCGCGGCGGCGAGGTTATCCCCCACCGCGTAGAAATCACGCCCGAACGCGGTGCGCGAGAGCGTCCACGCGCCTGTGACCGCGACGATCAACACCAGCATGCCGAGCGGCGAAATGCCGATGGCGGCAGGCTCAGAGAGGGATTTCAGCCCGGGCGGCAGCCCCTCAATCCACTTTCCGCCGGTCCAGAGCAGCATCGCCCCGCGGTACAGCCCCAGCGTGCCGAGGGTGGCGACAATCGCCGGGATGCGCAGCCCCACCACCAGGAACCCGTTGAACGCCCCGGCCAACGCGCCAATAGACATCGCGAAGAGAATGGAAACGGGCAGGCTGTAGCCGCTATTAAGCGCCACGCCGACGGCGATGGCGGACAGCCCGACGATGGAGCCGACGGACACGTCGATATTGCGGGTCAGCATCACCAGCGCCGCGCCGATGGCCAGCAGGATCAGGATCTGCGAGCTGGCAAAAATCATCCCCAGCGTCTGAAGGCTGAAGTAGGACGGGTTCAGCGCCACCAGCACGGCGAACAGCGCCAGAATGGCGAGAAACGCGCTCAGCTCGCGGTTTTTGAGTAAGGTCTTCATGATTGCCCTCCAAACGCCAGCGCCATCATCCTGTCGAGGCTGACGGCGTGGCGCGGCAGCTCGCCGCTGAGCACGCCCTGATGCATCACCAGCACCCGGTCCGCGAGCCCAGGAAACTCGTCGAGATCGCTTGAGATCATCAGCACCGCCACGTTCTGCGCCGCCACGCTTTTTATCAGCTGGTAGATATCGGCGCGCGCCGAGACGTCCACCCCGCGCGTCGGTTCATCGACGATCAGCAGCAGCGGATTGGCCTCCAGGCAACGCGCCAGCAGCACCTTCTGCTGGTTGCCGCCGGAGAGCGTGCGCACGGTTTGATCCGCATGGTTGAGCTTGATCCCCAGCGCCCGGTGATAGCGCTCCACCACCGCAGACTCCCGCTTGCGCTGCTGCCAAATCGACGGCTCGTTCAGCGCCACGGTGTTCCAGCGGATCGGCGCGTCGAGGAACAGGCCGGACACCTGCCTGTCTTCCGGCAGGTAAACCAGCCCTTTTTCCAGGCGTGAACTTACCGGATCGCCGGTGATCTCCTGGTTTTCCAGCCAGACGCGCCCACCGCGCACGGGCCGCAGGCCGTAGAGCGTTTCCGCAAACTCGGTGCGCCCGGATCCCACCAGCCCGGCCAGGCCGACGATCTCACCGGCGTAGATCTCAAGGCTGAGATCGATAAACCCTTCCCCGGTGAGATCGTCAACGCGCAGCACCGGGAAATCCTGCGGCTGGGTGCGGCGGTTGCCCGGCAGCGCCAGCCACAGCTTTTGCGTATCGCTGAGGGATTTCTCCCGGCTTACCGGCGTCATGGCGGCGATCAGGGCGCTGTCGTCAAACTGCGCGGTTTCGCCGCTCAGCACCACCGCGCCGTCGCGCATCACCGAGACGTGGCTCGAAAACATGCGAATTTCCGGCAGCTTGTGCGAGATAAAGACAATCCCGACGCCGAGCGCCTGCAGGGCGCGGATCTGGCGGAACAGCCGCTCGGTTTCGCCGGGCGTGAGGGAGGCCGTGGGTTCGTCGAGGATCAGGATCCTCGCGTTGCGCATCAGACCGCGCAGGATCTCCACCATCTGCTGATCCGCCACCTCCAGGGTGCTGGCGGCGGCGTCGAGGTTAAGCTGGCACTGCAGCTGCTGGAGCTTCTCCGCCAGCCGTTTTTCCAAATCGCGTTCGCGCGGCAGGCGGAACAGGATATTTTCCCGCACCGTCAGGTTGGGGAACAGCAGCGGCTCCTGCGGCACCAGATAAATGCCTAACCTGTGCGCCTGAGCGGGCGTGAGCCGCGCATATGACTGCCCCTCGACAGAAAGTTCACCGCTGTCCGGCGTTTCCACCCCGGCGATGATCTTCATCAGCGTCGATTTTCCCGCGCCGTTTCCGCCCATCAGGGCGTGCACCTGGCCCGCAAGCAGCGTGAAATCTATGCCTTTTAAGACCGGCACGCCTGAGAACTGCTTGCTGATATTCCGCGCGTCGAGAAGTGGTGTCATCATCGCTCCGCTATTGAACAAATGATTTTTAGATTTAATAATGTTCAAAAGCGTAGACGGTGAACTATATTTACAACCGTGCAGGGATCACAGTTTTATCGATTGAGATACAGATAAACCAGAAACGATCGAAAAGATCCGTTTTGTCGCGTGGCTCACACTTTCCCTTCGCGCCATCACGAACATATGATCTAAATTTTTATAAGAGTTCAACTATGAGCGATAAACGCACTGCGGAAGAAGGACGGTTTGCCGGGCTGGCACTGGCGGAAGAGGAACTCGTGGCGCGCGTGGCCTGGTGCTACTACCACGACGGATTAACCCAGAACGACATCGGCGAGCGGCTCGGGCTGCCGCGCCTGAAGATCTCCCGCCTGCTGGAAAAAGGCCGTCAGTCCGGGGTGATCCGCGTGCAGATCAACTCCCGCTACGAGGGCTGCCTGGCGCTGGAGACCGAGCTACAGCAGCGCTTCGGCCTGAAGCTGGTGCGCGTGATGCCCGCGTTAAATACGCCGCCGATGAACGTGCGGCTGGGCATTGGCGCGGCACAGTCGCTGATGGGCGTACTGGAGCCCGGCCAGCTTCTGGCGGTGGGGTTTGGTGAAACCACCATGAGCTGCCTGCAGCACCTGAGCGGCTTTATCAGCTCGCAGCAGATCCGCCTGGTGACGCTCTCCGGCGGCGTTGGGCCGTATATGACCGGTATCGGTCAGCTGGACGCGGCCTGCAGCGTCAGCATGATCCCCGCCCCGCTTCGCGTGTCATCCGCAGAAGTTGCCGGGATCTTAAAACGCGAGACCAGCGTGCGGGACGTGATCCTCGCCGCGACCGCCGCCGACGTGGCAGTGGTCGGCATTGGTTCAGTGAACCAGCGCCGTGACGCCACGATACTGCGATCCGGCTATATCAGCGAAGGTGAACAGCTGATGTACGCCCGCAAAGGCGCGGTCGGCGACATTCTCGGCTATTTCCTCAATGCCGAAGGCGAGTGCGTTGAGGAGCTGGAGATCCACAAAGAACTGCTGGGCGTCACGCTCGATGAACTGGCGCAGCTGCCCACCATCGTTGGCGTGGCCGGAGGGGAAGAGAAAGCCGATGCGATTTATGCCGCACTGAAGGGTCGCCGTATCAATGGCCTGGTGACGGAGGAGACGACAGCCCGCGCGGTGCTGGCCCTGACGTAACGGGCAGGCCCTGCGCTAACAACGAGGCAAGCTCATGAGTTACCTTTTAGCGTTAGATGCAGGGACAGGCAGCGTTCGCGCCGTTATTTTCGATTTACAGGGCAACCAGATTGCCGTCGGCCAGGCCGAGTGGAAGCACCTGAGCGTGGAGAACGTGCCGGGATCGATGGAGTTCGACCTCGAGACCAACTGGCTGCTGGCCTGCCGGTGCATTCATCAGGCGCTGGAACGTGCGCGCCTGAGCGCGGCGGATATTAAGTCTGTCGCCTGCTGCTCGATGCGCGAAGGGATCGTGCTGTATGACCGCAACGGCGAGGCCATCTGGGCCTGCGCCAACGTCGACGCCCGCGCCAGCCGCGAGGTGGCCGAACTCAAAGAGATCCACGACGATCGTTTTGAATCCGAGGTGTATGAGGTTTCCGGCCAGACGCTGGCGCTGAGCGCCATGCCGCGCCTCCTGTGGCTGGCGCACCATCGCCCGGATATTTACCGCAAGGCCGCGACCATCACCATGATCAGCGACTGGCTGGCGGCGAAGCTCTCCGGCGAGCTGGCGGTCGACCCGTCTAACGCGGGCACCACCGGCATGCTGGATCTCTTCTCTCGCGACTGGCGTCCGGCGCTGCTCGACATGGCCGGGCTGCGCGCCGATATCCTCTCCCCGGTGAAAGAGACCGGTACCGTGCTGGGCGCGATGACCAAAGAGGCCGCGCAGCAGAGCGGCCTGCGAGAAGGCACCCCGGTGGTGATGGGCGGCGGCGACGTGCAGCTGGGCTGTCTGGGGCTGGGCGTGGTCCGCGCCGGCCAGACGGCGGTACTGGGCGGTACCTTCTGGCAGCAGGTGGTCAATCTGCCGCAGGTGCGCACCGACCCCGACATGAACATCCGCGTGAACCCACACGTTATTCCCGGTATGGCGCAGGCGGAGTCGATCAGCTTCTTCACCGGGCTGACCATGCGCTGGTTCCGCGACGCATTCTGCGCCGAGGAAAAGCTGATTGCCGAGCGGATGGGGATGGACACCTATTCCCTGCTGGAAGAGATGGCCAGCCGCGTGCCGGCGGGCTCCCACGGGGTGATGCCGATCTTCTCCGACGCGATGCATTTCAAGCAGTGGTACCACGCCGCGCCGTCGTTTATTAACCTCTCCATCGACCCGGAAAAGTGCAACAAAGCGACGCTGTTCCGCGCCCTGGAGGAGAACGCGGCGATTGTCTCGGCCTGCAACCTGGCGCAGATCTCGCGCTTCTCCGGCGTGACGCTTGAAAGCCTGGTGTTTGCGGGCGGCGGGGCTAAGGGCGCCCTGTGGAGTCAGATTTTAAGCGACGTCACCGGGCTGCCGGTGCGCGTGCCGGAAGTGAAAGAGGCAACGGCGCTCGGCTGCGCGATTGCCGCCGGCGCGGGCGCGGGGCTGTTTGCCGATATGGCCTCGACGGGCGAGCGGCTGGTGAAATGGAGCCGCGAGTTCACGCCGAACCCGCAGCACCGCGAGCTGTACGACGGCATGATGCAGAAATGGCAGGCAGTGTACGCGGACCAGCTCGGGCTGGTGGACAGCGGGCTGACGACGTCGATGTGGCAGGCGCCGGGGCTGGTGCGGACATCCCCCTCACCCCGGCCCTCTCCCTAAGGGAGAGGGAGATTACGTCCCCTCTCCCCGTGGGAGAGGGTTAGGGTGAGGGCATCAGGCCACACCAATATTTGAATCCCATCACAATCACTGCATTCGCCTTTTCCCTTTTACTCCCCGCTGGCTAAATTAGTAACTCATCCGACCACATAACAATAATTTTACACTGGAAGAGACTATGAGCCGCTACCCGTCGTTATTCGCCCCTCTCGATCTGGGGTTCACCACACTCAAAAACCGCGTGTTGATGGGCTCGATGCACACCGGGCTGGAGGAGCATCCGGACGGGGCCGAGCGTCTGGCAGCCTTCTATGCCGAGCGCGCCCGCCACGGTGTGGCGCTGATTGTCACCGGCGGCGTGGCCCCTGCCCCTTCCGGCGTGGGCATGGAGGGCGGCGCGGTCCTGAACGATGCGTCACAGCTGCCGCACCACCGCATTGTGACCGACGCGGTACACCGCGAGGGCGGTAAAATCGCCCTGCAAATCCTGCACACCGGACGCTACAGCTATCAGCCGAACCTGGTCGCGCCGTCGGCCATTCAGGCGCCAATCAACCGCTTTAAACCTCACGCCCTCAGCCACGATGAGATCCTGGCGCTGATCGACGACTTTGCCCGCTGCGCGGCGCTGGCCCGCGAGGCGGGCTACGACGGCGTTGAGGTGATGGGCTCAGAAGGCTACCTGATTAACGAGTTCCTCGCGGCCCGCACCAACCAGCGCGACGACGAATGGGGCGGCGACTATGCCCGCCGGATGCGCTTTGCCGTGGAGGTGGTGCGCGCGGTGCGCGAACGTGCGGGCGCAGACTTTATTATCGTCTTCCGCCTGTCGATGCTCGACCTGGTGGAAGGCGGCGGCACGTTCGACGAAACCGTGCAGCTGGCGCAGGCGATTGAAGCCGCAGGTGCCACGATTATCAACACCGGCATCGGCTGGCACGAGGCGCGCATACCGACTATCGCCACGCCGGTGCCGCGCGCGGCGTTCAGCTGGGTAACACGGAAACTGAAAGGCAAAGTCTCTGTTCCGCTGGTCACCACCAACCGCATTAACGATCCGCAGGTGGCGGACGATGTGATTTCGCGAGGCGACGCCGATATGGTGTCGATGGCGCGTCCGTTCCTGGCGGATGCCGAACTGCTCTCCAAAGCGCAAAGCGGCCGTGCGGATGAGATCAACACCTGCATCGGCTGTAACCAGGCCTGTCTGGATCAGATCTTCGTCGGCAAGGTCACCTCTTGCCTGGTTAACCCGCGCGCCTGCCATGAAACCAAAATGCCGATCGTTGCGGCGGTCAGTAAAAAACGCCTGGCCGTGGTGGGCGCAGGCCCGGCGGGGCTGGCGTTTGCGGTGAATGCCGCCTCGCGCGGGCACAGCGTGACGCTGTTTGATGCGCTGGCGGAGATTGGCGGGCAGTTTAATATCGCCAAACAGATCCCCGGCAAAGAGGAGTTCTATGAAACGCTGCGCTACTACCGCCGGATGATCGAGCTGACGGGCGTCGATCTGCGGCTTAACCAGTTTGTCAGCGCAGCGGATCTGACCGGTTTCGACGAGGTGATCCTGGCGAGCGGGATCGTGCCGCGCACGCCGGCGATCGAGGGTATCGATCATCCGAAGGTGTTGAGCTATCTGGATGTATTGCGTGACAAAACGCCGGTCGGCGAGAAGGTGGCGATTATCGGCTGCGGCGGGATCGGCTTTGATACCGCCATGTACTTAAGCCAGCCGGGCGAGGCCACCAGCCAGAACATTGCCGAGTTTTGCGTGGAATGGGGTATCGACACCAGCCTGAACCAGTCCGGCGGGCTGCGCCCGGAAGGGCCGCAGCTGCCGAAAAGCCCGCGCCAGATCGTGATGCTGCAGCGCAAGGCCAGCAAACCGGGCGAAGGGCTGGGCAAAACCACGGGATGGATCCACCGCGCCACCCTGCTCTCCCGCGGGGTGAAGATGATCCCGGCGGTCAGCTACCAGAAGATCGACGACGAGGGTCTGCACGTCACGATCGGCGGCGAGCCGCAGTTGTTACGTGTGGATCATGTGATTTTATGCGCCGGGCAGGAGCCGAAGCGCGATCTGGCCGATCCGCTGCGCGAAGCCGGTAAAACGGTGCATTTGATCGGCGGGTGCGACGTGGCGATGGAGCTGGACGCGCGGCGGGCGATTGCGCAGGGCACCCAGCTTGCACTGGTTATTTAACGACGACGTCCCAGCTTCACCGCCTTCAGCACCACGAACTTGTTGTTCGTCGCAATGGTGACGCAGTTACCGAAAATCTTCTTCAGCTTGTGGAAGTAGTCCAGGTGGCGGTTGGCCACGATGTACAGCTCGCCGTTGATTTTCAGGCAGCGGCGCGCGTGGTGGAACATCTCCCACGCGACGTTATCCGTCAGGGCGTGCTTCTGGTGGAACGGCGGGTTGCAGAACACGGCGTTGAAGCGGAACGGCTCTACGCCGGACAGCGCGTTGTTGATCATAAACTCGCAGCGGTCCAGCGCTTCCGGCATGTTGGTTTCCACGTTCAGACGGCTGGAGGCCACCGCCATCGGCGATTCGTCGCTGAACACCACGCTGGCGTCCGGGTTCTTCGCCAACAGCGTCAGCCCAATCACGCCGTTACCGCAGCCCAGATCGACAATCTCACCTTCCAGATTTTCCGGCAGATGTTCCATAAAGAAACGCGCGCCGATATCCAGCCCGGTGCGGGAGAAGACGTTCGCGTGGTTGTGGATGGTCCAGTCGGTCCCTTCCAGCTTCCAGCTCAGGGTCTCCGGCGCGTCGGCCAGCTCCGGTGCGCTGAAGGTACAGTTGATCAGGCGCGCTTTTTTCCAGGCCAGCGTGGTGGTGGTCGGGCCGAGGACCTTCTCGAACAGCTCGAGCGTCGAAGTGTGAATATCGCGCGCTTTGGCTCCCGCGATAATGCGCGTTTCCGGCGTCACGACCTTACGCAGCGCGCGCAGCTGTTGCTCCAGCAGCGCCATGGTTTTTGGCACTTTGATCAGCACCACGCCCGGCGCCTGCGGGTAGTCCGCGGTGCTGTCGAGGAACTTCACGCTGGATTCTTCGATGTCGTTATGGCGCAGGTTTTCACGCGTCGCCAGCTCGCTCAGGTAGGAATCGCCGATGCTGTAAGGCGTGTGCTCCGCCAGGGCGCAGCCCAGCGCGCCAAAGGCGTCATTCAGGATCAAAACCGGGCCGCGGATTTCAGTCTCATCCAACTGCTGCAGCAGATATTCATCCGCCGCTTCCCACGCCTGAAGCGGGTTAACGTCATCCGTTTCCGGGAAACGTTTAAGGTTGAGTGAACGGAAACCGTTGTCTAAGTGGCTCATCGGCCCTCCTGAATGGTAAAATTTGGCGTATCCCTGAAAAGGGTGCGTGAGTATACCCGTTTTATTGTCGATTTGGGGCGTTGATGAACCAACTTACTTATCTCCAGGGCTATCCGGAGCATTTACTGACTCAGGTTCGCAGCCTGATTGCCGAGCAGAAGCTCGGCGCGGTGCTGGAAAAACGCTATCCCGGCACGCACGATTTCGCGACCGATAAGGCCCTCTGGCAGTATACGCAGGATCTGAAAAGCAGGTATCTGAAGAGCTCGCCGCCGATCAACAAGGTGATGTATGACAACAAGATCCACGTGCTGAAAAACGCGCTCGGCCTGCACACCGCCGTCTCCCGCGTGCAGGGCGGCAAGCTGAAGGCGAAGGCCGAAATCCGCGTCGCGACGGTTTTCCGTAACGCGCCGGAAGCCTTTCTGCGGATGATCGTCGTCCACGAGCTGGCGCACCTGAAGGAGAAAGAGCACGACAAAGCGTTCTATTCCCTGTGCTGCCACATGGAGCCGCAGTACCATCAGCTGGAGTTTGATACCCGGCTGTGGCTTACGCATTTATCGTTAAATGGTAATGCGGAATAGCGCACGCGAATTGTCATGATGACGTGCTACAGTGGCTAAAGGTTCCCCGCTACGGAGTACGTAAACGTTTATGATACGTTTCGCAGTCATTGGAACGAACTGGATCACGCGCCAGTTCGTCGACGCCGCCCACGAAACCGGCAAACTGAAACTTACCGCAGTCTATTCCCGCAGCCTTGAGCAGGCGCAGAGTTTTGCCAACGATTACCTCGTTGAGCATCTCTTCACCTCGCTTGATGACATGGCGCAAAGCGACGCCATTGACGCGGTGTATATCGCCAGCCCGAACTCCCTGCACTTCCCGCAAACGAAGCTGTTCCTCAGCCATAAAAAGCATGTGATTTGCGAGAAGCCGCTGGCGTCGAATATCCAGGAAGTGGAAGCGGCCATTGCGCTTGCCCGCGAAAACCAGGTGGTGCTGTTCGAAGCCTTCAAAACCGCCAGCCTGCCGAATTTCCTGCTGCTGCAGCAGTCCCTGCCGAAAATTGGCAAGGTGCGTAAAGCCTTTATCAACTACTGCCAGTACTCGTCGCGCTACCAGCGCTATCTTGACGGCGAGAACCCGAACACCTTTAATCCGGCCTTCTCTAACGGCTCGATTATGGACATAGGTTTCTACTGCCTGGCCTCTGCCGTGGCCCTGTGGGGCGAGCCGCATGGCGTGACGGCCACCGCCAGCCTGCTGGAGAGCGGCGTGGATGCGCACGGTGTAGCGGTGCTGGATTACGGTGATTTCAGCGTCACGCTGCAGCACTCCAAGGTGAGCGATTCCGCGCTGCCGAGCGAAATTCAGGGCGAAGCGGGCTCGCTGGTTATCGAGAAGATCTCCGAGTGCCAGAAGGTGAGTTTTGTGCCGCGCGGCGGCAAAGCGCAGGAGCTGACGCAGCCTCAGCATATTAACACTATGCTCTATGAGGCAGAGGTCTTCGCCCGTCTGGTGGAAGACAACGAAGTGAATCACCCAGGCCTTGCGGTGAGCCGCACCACGGCGAAGTTGCAAACGGAGATCCGCCGTCAGACAGGCGTGGTGTTCCCGGCTGACGGCGTGAGCGCGGAAGCTATCGCGTAAAGCTGTGTAATGAAACGGCGCAGACCATTGACGAAACCAATGGTCTGACATATTTTGTTACCTGCAAAGGGGAGTAACTTCTTCGTCGGTTGATCGTCATTACGATGCGTTAAACACGCATCCGGTCGCCGGGCAACCTTCGTGGTTGTAAGTGAGACCTTGCCGGAAGGCGAGGTCTATGCATAAAAAGCTAACGGCTATCGTCTTCTGACCATGGCCGTTTTTGTTTTTTATGTGTAAGGAAAATAGTATGCATTCTGTCGGCACTCCAATGTTGTGGGGCGGATTCGCGGTTGTCGTGCTCATCATGCTGGCGATCGACCTCTTTTTGCAGGGACGTCGCGGCGCGCACGGCATGACCATGAAACAGGCCGCCGCTTGGTCGCTGGTGTGGGTCACCCTCTCTCTGCTCTTCTGCGCTGCCTTCTGGTGGTATCTGGCCTCGACCGAAGGCCGCGCGGTGGCCGATCCTCAGGCGCTCGCCTTCCTCACCGGTTATCTGATTGAAAAAGCCCTGGCGGTCGATAACGTCTTCGTCTGGCTGATGCTGTTCAGCTATTTCGCCGTGCCTGCGGCCCTTCAGCGCCGCGTGCTGGTATACGGCGTGCTGGGGGCGATCATTCTGCGTACCATCATGATCTTCGCCGGCAGCTGGCTGATTACCCAGTTCGAATGGCTGCTGTACGTCTTCGGCGCGTTTCTGCTGTTCACCGGGGTCAAAATGGCGCTGGCGAAAGAGGACGGCTCCGCGATTGGCGATCGCCCGCTGGTGAAGTGGATCCGCGGTCATCTGCGCATGACCGACAAGATCGAGAGCGAGCACTTCTTCGTGCGCAAGAACGGCCTGCTGTTTGCCACCCCGCTGCTGCTGGTGCTGATTCTGGTTGAGCTGAGCGACGTGATTTTCGCGGTGGACAGCATTCCGGCGATCTTCGCGGTGACCACCGACCCGTTCATCGTCCTGACGTCTAACCTCTTCGCCATTCTCGGCCTGCGTGCGATGTACTTCCTGCTGGCGGGCGCGGCGGAGCGCTTCTCAATGCTGAAGTACGGTCTGTCGGTGATCTTGGTGTTTATCGGTATCAAGATGCTGATCGTCGATTTCTACCATATCCCGATCGCCATTTCGCTCGGCGTGGTGTTTGGCATTCTGATCGTGACGCTGATTATCAATACCTGGGTTAACCGCCAGCACGATAAGAAGCAGCAGGTGGAATAAAAGGGCTGATGCCCCCACCCCAACCCTCTCCCACTGGGAGAGGGGGAAATGCAATGTAGGCCGGGTAAGCGCAGCGCCACCCGGCACTTTCGTTAATCAATAGTTAAAAAACATGACGCAACACGTAAAATCCAGCATTTTACGCTTCCTTCCTTTCGCGCATTCCCTATACTCGACCAGGCAAACATTTACTTACATCCGGACATAAATGTGACTAAGAGCACATCCGGGATGGAACGCAATTTCACTCAGGAAATACGTATGAGCACACAATCAAGCGGACTGTTCGCGCGCCTGGCGCAGGGCAGCCTCGTTAAACAAATTCTGGTCGGGCTGGTGCTGGGTATTCTGCTGGCGATGGTGTCAAAACCTGCGGCGGAGGCCACGGGGCTACTCGGGACCCTTTTCGTTGGCGCGCTGAAGGCCGTAGCACCGGTACTGGTTCTGATGCTGGTCATGGCGTCGATTGCCAACCACCAGCACGGACAAAAAACCAACATTCGCCCTATTTTGTTCCTGTATCTGCTGGGAACCTTCTCGGCGGCCTTAACGGCCGTGGTGTTCAGCTTCCTGTTCCCGTCCACGCTGCACCTGACCAGCGCGGCCGGTGACATCACGCCGCCATCCGGCATTGTCGAAGTGCTGCGCGGACTGCTGATGAGCATGGTTTCTAACCCCATCACCGCGCTGATGAGCGGAAACTACATTGGCATCCTGGTCTGGGCGATTGGTCTGGGCTTCGCGCTGCGTCATGGTAACGACACCACGAAAAACCTGGTCAACGATCTGTCCAATGCCGTGACCTTTATGGTGAAGCTGGTGATTCGCTTTGCGCCAATCGGTATTTTCGGGCTGGTCTCCTCTACGCTTGCAACCACCGGTTTCGACGCGCTGTGGGGCTACGCGCAGCTGCTGGTTGTGCTGGTCGGCTGTATGCTGCTGGTGGCGCTGGTGATCAACCCGCTGCTGGTGTTCTGGCAGATCCGCCGCAACCCGTATCCGCTGGTGCTGACCTGCCTGCGCGAGAGCGGCGTGTATGCCTTTTTCACCCGCAGCTCTGCGGCGAACATTCCGGTTAACATGGCGCTGGCGGAGAAGCTGAACCTGGACCGCGATACCTATTCCGTGTCGATCCCGCTGGGCGCAACCGTGAACATGGCGGGCGCGGCAATCACCATTACCGTTCTGACCCTGGCGGCGGTGCATACGCTGGGCATTCCGGTGGATCTGCCAACCGCGCTGCTGCTGAGCGTGGTGGCATCACTGTGTGCCTGTGGCGCATCCGGCGTGGCGGGCGGTTCGCTGCTGCTGATCCCGCTGGCGTGTAATATGTTCGGCATCCCGAACGAGATTGCGATGCAGGTTGTGGCCGTCGGCTTTATCATCGGCGTGCTGCAGGACTCCTGCGAAACCGCGCTGAACTCCTCTACCGACGTGCTTTTTACCGCAGCGGCCTGTCAGGCGGAAGACGCGCGTTTAGCGAAGAACGCCCTGCGCAGTTAAAAACAAAAGCCCGGTGGCGGCTACGTCTTACCGGGCCTACAGGGTAAATGCAAAACGGCAACCAACGGTTGCCGTTTTTAGTGTTTGTACCCTCTCCCCGTGGGAGAGGGTCAGGGTGAGGGCATCAGGCCGCACCGATTACAGCGTCACACCACTCTTGAAGATCGCCAGCTCGCGGAAGTCGTTCTTTTCGTTACAGGTCTGCTTGCCGTTAGCAAATTCCACGATAGTATCCACGAATTCCGTCAGCAGCTGCGGCATGGCTTTGCCGTGAATCAGCTGGCCCGCATCAAAGTCGATCCAGTGCTTTTTCTTTGCCGCCAGCTCGCTGTTGGTGGCGATTTTCACCGTCGGCACAAAACCGCCGTACGGCGTACCGCGACCGGTACTGAACAGCACCATATGGCAGCCGGCACCCGCCAGCGCGCTGGTGGCGACCGCATCGTTGCCCGGTGCGCTCAGCAGATTCAGACCGTGGGTTTTCAGGCGCTCGCCGTAGCGCAGCACGTCAACCACCTGGCTCGCGCCCGCTTTCTGGGTGCAGCCGAGGGATTTCTCTTCCAGCGTGGTGATCCCACCCGCTTTGTTGCCCGGCGACGGATTCTCGTAAATCGGCTGATTGTGGGCGATGAAATACTGTTTGAAGTCGTTCACCATGGTGACGGTCTTCTCAAAGGTCTCTTCGTCGCGGCAGTGGCTCATCAGAATACGCTCCGCGCCGAACATTTCCGGCACTTCGGTCAACACCGTCGTGCCGCCGTTGGCAATCACGTAATCCGAGAAGCGGCCCAGCATCGGATTGGCAGTAATACCGGAAAGGCCATCAGACCCGCCGCACTCAAGCCCAAACTTCAGCTCGCTCAGCTTGCCCGGCTCGCGCCTGTCGTGGCGCATCACCTCATAAAGCTGGTGAAGCTGCTCAACGCCCGCTTCAACTTCGTCGTCCTGATGCTGGCACACCATAAAATGCACGCGCTCAGGATCGAACTCGCCCAGCGTGTCGCGGAAGGCGTCCACCTGATTGTTCTCGCAGCCCAGGCCAATCACCAGCACCGCGCCCGCATTCGGGTGGCGCACCATGTTTTGCAGCATAGTGCGGGTATTGATGTGGTCGTCGCCGAGCTGCGAGCAGCCGTAAGTGTGGCTGAACAGATGCACGCCGTCAGTGCCTTCGGCATCGTTGGTCTCTTTCAGGAAGCGAGTCTGGATCTGACGCGCAATTCCGTTGACGCAGCCGACGGTCGGGAGGATCCACAGCTCGTTGCGGATCCCCACGTCGCCGCTGGCGCGACGGTAGATCTGCACCTCACGATCCGCCGCCTGACGTTCTTCTGCGGGTAAATCAGGTTGATAGCTGTACTCGTCCAGATCGCTCAGATTGGTGCGGGTATTGTGTGAGTGAATGTATTCACCCGGCGCAATATCCGCCAGCGCATGGCCGATGGGCAAACCGTACTTCACCACGTTCTCCCCTTTCGCAATGGGGATCAGGGCAAACTTATGTCCACGAACGATCGCCTGACGCAGGGTGACGCTCTGGTTATCCATGGTCACCACGTCGCCTTCACCGAGATCCGTCAGCGCGACGGCCACGTTATCCAGCGAATGGATTTTGATGTATTGCATATCAACCTCAAACGGCCTTAGTTCAGTTCAATGGCGAAGTAGTCACGCGCATTGTTAAAGCAGATATTTCTCACCATTTCTCCCAACAGCTGGATATCCGCTGGCGCTTCGCCCGCGTGTACCCAGCGGCCAATCATCTGGCACAGAATGCGGCGGAAGTATTCATGACGGGTATAGGACAGGAAGCTGCGGCTGTCGGTCAGCATGCCGACAAAGCGGCTCAGCAGGCCCAGCTGCGCGAGCTGCGTCATCTGACGTTCCATGCCGTCTTTCTGATCGTTGAACCACCAGCCGGAACCGAACTGCATCTTGCCCGGCATCCCTTCGCCCTGGAAGTTGCCGACCATGGTACCCAGCACTTCGTTATCGCGCGGGTTCAGGCAGTACAGGATGGTTTTTGGCAGCAGGTTTTGTTCGTTCTGTTTGCTCAGCAGTTTTGACAGCTCTTCCGCCAGCGGACGATCGTTGATGGAGTCGAAGCCCACGTCAGCGCCGATCAGTTTGAACTGGCGCTGGTTGTTATTGCGCAGCGCGCCGATGTGGTACTGCTGTACCCATCCGCGACGCGCGTATTCCGCACCGAGGAATACCAGCACCGCCGTTTTAAACTGCGCCACTTCGTGCTCGCTTAAGCCTTCGCCGGAGAGACGACGCGCCAGAATGCTGTCCAGCTCGGCTTCGTTTGATTCCGCAAACAGCACCACGTCCAGCGCGTGGTCAGACACTTTGCAGCCGTGCGCGGCGAAGTGATCCAGACGTTTGGTCAGCGCGGTTTGCAGGTCAGCGAAACGACGGATGTCGGTATCCGACACTTCCGCCAGCTTCGCCATGTAGTCGGTGAAGGTGGCCTGCTCAATGTTGAAGGCTTTGTCCGGGCGCCAGCTTGGCAGCACTTTGATATCGAAAGAGGTGTCTTTCGCGACAACGGCATGATGCTCCAGAGAGTCGATCGGATCGTCGGTGGTGCCCACCATCTTCACGTTCATCTGCTTCATGATGCCGCGCGCGGAGAAGTTATCCTGCGCCAGCAGCGCGTTGCAGCGATCCCAAATTTCATCCGCGGTCGTTGGGGAAAGCAACTTGCCGGTGATGCCAAACGGACGGCGGAGCTCAAGATGGGTCCAGTGATAAAGCGGGTTGCCGATGGTGTGCGGAACGGTTGCCGCCCAGGTGTCAAACTTCTCGCGGTCGGTCGCATCGCCGGTACACAGGCGCTCAGCCACGCCGTTGGTGCGCATGGCACGCCATTTGTAGTGGTCACCCTTCAGCCAGATGTCATACAGGTTTTTGAAGCGATAATTTTCGGCAACCTGCTGCGGCGGTAAATGGCAGTGGTAGTCGAAAATCGGCTGGTCTTTTGCGTAGTCGTGGTACAGGCGGCGAGCAAATTCGGTATCTAACAGAAAATCTTCGGTCATAAACGGCGTCATTATCGTCTTCCTCATTACGGGAGCGCAGAAAGCGTATGTTCATATGCTGCAAAGTTATCACACCAATTTCCACCAACCGAAGCTTTTTTCGTGAGTGAGATCAATAAACGCCAACAAATAAATTACCCTCAATGAAGTAAACCCTTCTGCAACCCCCGCCAGTACTGGCTTTGCGCGCGACGATTAATGTCCCCACAAAGAATCATACATTTGTGATGTCACTCACCTTTTAAAGCTGTATGACAAGTTATCTTTTCGCCGTCGCAAACTATAAGCCGACGGAATGCATTACCGGTGTGAGAGACATCGGGTTTAACGGTACGGATACCGACTTATGCACGCTTACTTATGGCAAGGTTCGGGCCGTTCCGGGACATGCTCCTGGTTACGCCCCTCCCGTTACACAACTGCTCCCGGAAACGGTTGAGAGGTTGCCGTGCTCTGGCGCGGAAATAACATAACGATGAGGTTTTAGATGCGTAAAATTAAAGGGTTACGTTGGTATATGATCGCACTGGTGACGTTAGGCACCGTGCTGGGCTACCTGACGCGTAACACGGTGGCAGCAGCAGCGCCAACGTTGATGGAAGAGCTGCATATCTCCACGCAGCAATACTCCTACATCATTGCTGCCTATTCCGCGGCTTATACCATCATGCAGCCTGTTGCGGGCTATGTGCTGGACATTCTCGGTACCAAAATCGGTTATGCCTTCTTCGCCATCGCCTGGGCGGTGTTCTGCGGCGCAACCGCGCTGGCAGGCAGCTGGGGTGGACTGGCGCTGGCGCGCGGTGCGGTCGGTGCGGCGGAAGCCGCGATGATCCCGGCGGGTCTGAAGGCCAGCTCCGAGTGGTTCCCGGCGAAAGAGCGTTCCATTGCGGTCGGCTACTTCAACGTGGGCTCGTCCATCGGGGCGATGATAGCGCCGCCGCTGGTGGTGTGGGCGATCGTGATGCACAGCTGGCAGATGGCGTTCATTATCTCTGGCGTGCTGAGCTTTGCCTGGGCGATGGCGTGGCTGGTTTTCTATAAACACCCGCGCGATCAGAAAAAGCTCTCTGAAGAAGAACGTGAATACATCATTGGCGGTCAGGAAGCGCAGCATCAGACCAACAACGGCAAAAAAATGACCGTCTGGCAGATCCTGGGCACCCGTCAGTTCTGGGGTATCGCCCTGCCGCGCTTCCTGGCTGAACCGGCCTGGGGTACCTTTAACGCGTGGATCCCCCTGTTCATGTTTAAAGTCTACGGCTTTAACCTGAAAGAGATCGCGATGTTCGCCTGGATGCCAATGCTGTTCGCTGACCTGGGCTGTATCGTGGGCGGCTACCTGCCACCGCTGTTCCAGCGCTGGTTTGGCGTGAACCTGATCGTTTCCCGTAAGATGGTGGTGACCATGGGCGCGCTGCTGATGATTGGCCCGGGTATGATCGGCCTGTTCACCAGCCCGTACGTCGCCATTGCCCTGCTGTGCATCGGTGGCTTTGCTCACCAGTCCCTGTCCGGCGCGCTGATTACGCTCTCGTCTGACGTCTTTGGTCGTAACGAAGTGGCAACCGCCAACGGCCTGACCGGGATGGCCGCCTGGACCGCGAGCACCATGTTTGCACTGGTGGTCGGCGCGCTGGCGGATACCATCGGCTTCAGCCCGCTGTTCGCGGTGCTGGCGATCTTTGACCTGATGGGTGCAGTGGTTATCTGGACGGTGCTGAAAAGCAAATCGGCAGAGGAGCTGGCGAAAGAGTCCATTGGCAAACCGGCTACGCAGAGTTAGCGAAAATACGTTTCAACTAAGCCGCCTCCGGGCGGCTTTTTTAATGGCAAAATCTGGAGAGTGGCACGCAAAAGTGGTATAACAAATCATCTGCCGTACCCTGCCTGGAGCGCATATGGAAATCACCGAACCACGTCGTTTATATCAACAACTTGCTGCGGAGCTGAAAGATCGCATCGAGCAAGGGGTCTATCTTGTCGGTGATAAACTTCCCGCCGAGCGCTTTATCGCGGATGAAAAAAGCGTCAGCCGCACCGTGGTGCGTGAAGCGATTATCATGCTGGAAGTGGAAGGCTACGTTGAGGTACGTAAAGGCTCCGGCATTCACGTGATTTCTAATCTGCCGAAACACTCTCCCGTCGCGGACGAAAGTCTGGAATTCGCCAGCTATGGCCCCTTCGAGCTGCTCCAGGCTCGCCAGCTGATCGAAAGCAATATTGCTGAGTTTGCGGCGACGCAGGTGACCAAGCAGGACATCATGAAGCTGATGGAGATCCAGGAGAATGCCCGTAAGGAAAAATGTTTCCGCGATTCAGAGTGGGATCTGCAGTTCCACGTTCAGGTCGCCCTGGCAACCCAAAATACGGCGCTGGCAGCTATCGTAGAAAAAATGTGGACTCAGCGCGTTCACAACCCGTACTGGAAAAAACTGCACGACCATATCGATTCCCGTACCGTTGACAACTGGTGCGACGATCACGACAAAATCCTTAAGGCGCTGATTCGTAAAGATCCGCATGCCGCTAAGCTGGCGATGTGGCAGCACCTGGAAAACACCAAGCAGATGCTGTTCAACGAAACCAGCGATGACTTCGAATTTAACGCTGACCGCTATCTTTTTGCCGATAATCCGGTTGTTCATCTCGATACGGCTTCCAGTGCCGCAAAATAGATGACCTTTCTGCTGGCAGGCGCTACGTTGCGCCTTCCGGCTTACAGGAGTAAGCAAAACATATATAGTGTCAGCCTTTGTAAATCCCCTCGCTCACTTCCTGGGCTTACGCCAAAATCAACTCACCCCTGCAAATTCTGTGACGCAGAACGTTGGGCTTTGTTACAATTGGATTCAATTCCTTATTTTGTAAGTTAGTGCTTGCTAACCAGCCAATTAACAGGGAACAGTGTTGGCCACACCGCAATGTGTCCGCGAGCGACCATAATGAAATCACAACAACGTCGCCGTGCTGTTTGTCCCGGATAACAGGCGTGACGTTAACCGATTTCCAGGAACACTGAATGGAACTTTTGACCCAACTGCTGCATGCCCTCTGGGCGCAGGATTTTGAAACGCTGGCCAACCCTTCCATGATTGGCATGCTCTATTTCGTCTTGTTTATGATCCTGTTCCTTGAGAACGGTTTGCTGCCTGCTGCCTTCCTGCCCGGTGACAGTTTGCTGGTGCTTGTCGGCGTGCTGTGTGCCAAAGGGGCGATGGCGTTTCCACACACCATTTTATTACTGACCGTGGCGGCCAGCCTCGGCTGCTGGGTGAGCTATATCCAGGGAAGATGGCTGGGCAATACCCGGATCGTCCAGAACTGGCTCTCTCATCTTCCCGCGCATTATCACCAGCGGGCGCATCACCTGTTCCACAAGCACGGGCTTTCCGCGCTGCTGATTGGCCGCTTTATCGCCTTTGTTCGCACCCTGCTGCCGACCATTGCCGGTCTGTCGGGGCTGAGCAGCGCGCGCTTCCAGTTCTTTAACTGGATGAGCGGCCTGCTATGGGTACTTATTCTGACGACGCTGGGCTATGCGCTGGGTAAAACGCCTGTCTTTATGAAATATGAAGACCAGCTGATGTCCTGCCTGATGCTGCTTCCTGTGGTTCTGCTGGTCTTCGGCCTGATTGGCTCACTGGTTGTCCTGTGGAAGAAGAAATACGGAGCCAGAGGCTAACGATGGTTATCTCACCGCTCGCCCTGCGCCGTTTTGCCGTTGCCGTGATTACGCTGATCGTCCTCAGCGCCATGCTGCTGGCATGGAGCGCGCTTTCGCATCAGGAATCGACGCTGGCCATCCGCCCGGTAAACCAGGGCGCCAGCGTGCCTGACGGTTTTTCTGTCTGGCATCATCTGGACGCGAACGGGATCCGCTTTAAGAGCATTACCCCGCAGGACGATGTTTTACTGATCAAGTTTGATTCCCGTGCGCAAAGTGCCGCCGCGAAAGTGGTTCTCGATCGTACGCTGCCGCACGGGTATATCATTGCCCAGCAGGAAGATGACAGCCAACCTGCAGCCTGGCTGTCATTGATTCGCGATACGTCGCATCGGTTTGGATAACTTCCAGGATTCCGAATCTTTTCACTCACTTTGGTGAATCCCCCGTTTACTTACTATGCTTAAGTACGCGGAGCACCCCTCAATGTACTCCGCATAACTTTGGATAGCGGCAAACGCCGCAACACAATGGAAGGTTTCGATAATGAAATTCCGCATGACTCTGGCTCTGGCCCTTTTTTCTTTAAGCACAGCATCCTTCGCAAACTCTCTCTGTCAGGAGAAAGAACAGGATATTCAGCGTGAGATCGGTTATGCCGAAAAGCATAACAATCAGCACCGTGTTGATGGTCTTAAAAAAGCGCTGAGCGAAGTGAAAGCGAACTGTTCAGACAGCAAGCTTCGTGCCGACCACAAGAAGAAAATCGCTGAACAGAAGGACGAGATAGCCGAGCGCCGTCGCGACCTGCAGGAAGCGAAAGAGAAAGGAGATGCGGAAAAAATTGCTAAGCGCGAGAAGAAGTTGAAAGAAGCGCAGGATGACCTGAAAGCGCTGGAAGCTCGCGATTATTGAGTTAACGGAAATCTCAACAGGAGAGAGAATCATGTCAAAAGATACGACGTCTGAACATCTGCGCGCTGAACTGAAATCCCTGGCCGATACCCTTGAAGAGGTGCTGAACTCCTCTGCTGACAAGTCAAAAGAAGAGGTCAGCAAGCTGCGCAGCAAGGCGGAGCAGGCGCTGAAAGAGAGCCGCTATCGCCTGGGTGAAACCGGTGATGCGCTGGCGAAACAGACCCGCGAAGCGGCTGCCCGCGCGGACGAATATGTGCGTGATAATCCATGGACGGGTGTAGGGATTGGTGCCGCAGTGGGTGTGGTACTGGGTGTCCTTCTGACGCGTCGTTGATATGGAAGATCCTCGTCACGCACAAGGGCCTGCTAACAACGTCCTCGGCATCGGCCAGCGTATTTTAACGACGCTGGTCGGGATTGCCGAAACGCGCGTCCGGCTGGCAGTGGTCGAACTGGAAGAGGAGAAAGCGAACCTCTTCCAGATGCTGCTGATGCTCGGGCTGACCATGCTCTTCGCCGCGTTTGGTCTGATGAGCCTGATGGTGTTAATCATCTGGGCCATCGATCCGCAGTATCGTCTTAACGCGATGATTGCCACCACCGTCGTTCTGCTGGTCGCCGCGTTGATAGGCGGTATCTGGACGCTGCGTAAAGCGCGCAAGTCCACTTTCCTGCGCCATACGCGTCAGGAACTGGCGAACGATCGCGCTCTGCTGGAGGATGACAAGCCGTGAGCGATAAAGCGGAACGTCAGAAGCGAAAAGCGTACCTGTTAAGCCAGATCCAGCAGCAACGGCTGGATCTGTCTGCCAGCCGCCGCGACTGGATTGACGCGACGCGACGGTTTGACCGCGGCTGGAACACCTTCCTGATCCTGCGCTCATGGGCGCTGGTCGGCAGCAGCGTGATGGCTATCTGGACGGTTCGTCATCCAAATATGCTCATCCGCTGGGCACGTCGTGGATTCGGCGCCTGGAGCGCCTGGCGTCTGGTGAAAGCCACTTTGCGGCAGCAGCAGCTGCGGTGATAAAAGCAAAACGGTAACTCAGGTTACCGTTTTTTGTTTTTGCGCCCTCTCCCCGTGAGAGAGGGTTGGGGTGAGGGCACCAGCGCGCATGCCCCTTACTCAATATCTTTGAAGAAGATTGACAGTTTTCCTTGCTAACAATTACCACCCGCCCCGTTTATTATCCTCTCCATCGACAGCAACGCCGCGGTATCTACCCGGAATTGCAGACAAATAATGTTCAGCCGCTCATGTGGTTTCCTGGAGAGTAAAATGAAAAAATTAGAAGATGTTGGTGTACTGGTCGCGCGTATTCTGATGCCAATTCTGTTCATCGTGGCAGGTTGGGGAAAAATCACCGGTTATGCGGGCACCCAGCAGTATATGGAAGCCATGGGCGTTCCGGGGTTCCTGCTGCCGCTGACCATTCTTCTTGAGTTCGGCGGCGGCCTGGCGGTACTGTTCGGCTTCCTGACCCGTACCACCGCGCTGTTTACCGCAGGCTTCACCGTGCTGACAGCGTTCATCTTCCACAGCAACTTTGCGGAAGGCGTGAACTCTCTGATGTTCATGAAAAACCTGACCATCGCGGGTGGCTTCCTGCTGCTGGCCGTCACCGGCCCGGGTGCATACAGCATCGACCGCGTTCTGAATAAGAAATGGTAAGCACGCTATACTGAATAAACACAAAGCGAGGAGACATCTCCTCGCTTTTGCTATCTGACGGAGGAGAAAAAATGGGACAACTCGTAGACGGCGTATGGCAGGATGTCTGGTATGACACCAAATCCACCGGAGGTCGCTTCAAGCGCTCAGTTTCGGCCTTCCGTAACTGGCTGACCGCCGACGGCGCGCCAGGCCCGAGCGGCGAAGGCGGCTTCGCGGCTGAGAAAGACCGTTATCATCTTTATGTTTCCCTTGCCTGCCCGTGGGCACACCGCACGCTGATTGTGCGCAAGCTTAAGGGTCTCGAATCCTTAATCCCGGTTTCGGTCGTGAACCCGCTGATGCTGGAAAACGGCTGGACGTTTGACAGTGATTTCCCCGCGGCGACCGGCGACGATCTTTACCAACACGATTTCCTTTACCAGCTCTATCTGCGCGCCGATCCTCACTACACCGGGCGCGTTACCGTGCCGGTGCTGTGGGACAAGAAAAACCAGACGATTGTCAGCAATGAGTCTGCGGAAATCATCCGCATGTTCAATACCGCGTTTGACGCGCACGGCGCCCGTGCCGGAGATTACTATCCGGCTGAGCTGCGTGAGAAAATTGACGAGCTGAACAGCTGGATTTACGACAACGTTAACAACGGTGTCTACAAGGCCGGTTTCGCCACCAGCCAGGAAGCGTATGACGAAGCGGTCGGAAAGGTGTTTGAATCACTTGAGCGTCTGGAGCAGATCCTGGGCCAGCATCGCTACCTGACGGGCGATCGCCTGACGGAAGCGGACATTCGCCTGTGGACCACGCTGATTCGCTTCGATCCGGTCTATGTCACCCACTTTAAGTGCGACAAGCACCGCATCAGCGATTACCTGAACCTGCACGGTTTCCTGCGCGACATCTATCAGATGCAAGGGATCGCCGAAACGGTCGACTTTGACCATATTCGCACCCATTATTTCCGCAGCCACAAAACCATCAACCCAACGGGCATTATCTCCATTGGGCCGTGGCAGGATCTGGATGAACCTCACGGGCGCGACGTCCGATTTGGATAAATACGAAGGGCATCACCAGATGCCCTTTTTTAATTCACAATCTCCATCTATCCTTACCTCGATCGCTTAGAAAACAAGTGATTGACTGACTAATGAGGCAAGGAAAATGGACTGGTATTTAAAAGTACTGCGTAACTACATTGGATTTGGTGGCCGTGCCCGCCGCAAAGAGTACTGGATGTTCGTTCTGGTGAACTTCATTCTCATTATGGTGCTGGGTATTGTGGATAAAATTCTTGGCTGGGAGCGGGCTGGCGGTGAAGGCGTGCTGACCACCATTTACGGCCTGTTAGTCCTGCTACCATCGTGGGCGGTACTGTTCCGTCGGCTGCACGACACCGATCGTTCAGCGTGGTGGTTACTGCTGCTGCTGATCCCGCTTGTTGGCTGGATCGTGATTTTGATTTTCAACTGCCAGAGCGGCACGCCGGGCGAGAACCGCTTTGGTCCGGATCCGAAGCTCGACGCATAAATAATGGCCCGGTGGCGCACAGCGATCCGGGCCTATATCCTTATTTATTGTGGTGGGCAAAAAGCTTCGGAATTTCGCGTAGACACCAGGATTTGGCTTCGCCCATGCTGTCGCGGCGCCACGCCATAATGATATCCACTTCGCTGGTGTATTCCGGGCTGACAACGCGCAGTCGCCCTTCCGCAATATCTTTCTCCACAAACGGGTACGGCATCGTCGCCACGCCCAGACCGGCCAGCAGCGCCTGCCGTTTGTCTTCCAGCGAGGTCACCGTCAGGCGTGGCTGCTTATCCAGCAGCTGCACCGTCAGCACCGGACGCTCGCGCGCGGTATCCGCTACCGCCACGCCGCGATACTTCACGCGCGTCACTTCAGAGAGCGGCTCCGGCTCCTGGTGAATCGGGTGATTGGGTGCGGCAACATAGACGTTCATCACGCTGTAGAGCTTGCGCGAGTTGATTTCCGATGAGGAACGGAAGTGCATGTCAGGCGCAATCACAATATCCGCCCTGCCCGTCTCCAGACGTTCCCACGCGCCTGCCAGCACCTCGGTGATGATTGACAGCTGCGTATTGGCCTTCGCCGCCAGGCGGTCCACCAGCGGGAACAGCGCTTCAGTCGGCACCAGCGCTTCGGTAACTAACGTCAGATGGGTTTCCCAGCCGCGCGCCAGCGCTTCGGCGTCCGTCGTGAGCTTGTCCGCCGCTTCCAGCAGCACGCGGCCGCGCTCCAGCAGCATTCGCCCCACGTTGGTGAATTTTGTTCGATGACCGGAGCGGTCAAACAGCACCACGTCCAGCTCTTCCTCCAGCTTCTGCATGGTGTAGCTCAGCGCAGACGGAACGCGCCCCAGCTCATCTGCCGCCGCCGCAAAACTGCCGCGCCGGTCAATCGCGTCCATGACGCGAAGCGCCTCAAGCGTCAATGCTCTCTCTTTAGCCATCTCGTTCTCATTCAGGAAATTTGAACATACCGGGCAGAATATCTGGCTAACAATGCAGCGTCCATACCTTTACCATTGTTTTAGTGTAAAGAGAGGTCAAGTTTATGATTACGACAAGAACAGCTAAACAGTGCGGACAAGCCGATTTCGGTTGGCTGCAGGCCCGCTACACCTTTTCCTTTGGACACTACTTTGACCCTAAACTCCTCGGTTACGCTTCACTGCGCGTGTTGAATCAGGAAGTGCTCGCCCCTGGCGCCTCCTTCCAGCCGCGTACGTACCCGAAAGTCGATATCCTGAACCTGATCCTGGAAGGCGAGGCAGAATACCGCGATAGCGAGGGCAATCATGTCCAGGCAAAGGCTGGCGAAGCGTTGTTAATTTCCACGCAGCCGGGCATCAGCTACAGCGAGCATAACCTCAGCAAAGATAAAACGCTGACCCGTATGCAGCTGTGGCTGGACGCCTGCCCCGAGCGGGAAAATCCGCTGGTGCAGAAGTTAGATTTAACGGGCGATAAGCAGCAGCTGATTGCATCGCCGGACGGCAGTAAAGGTAGCCTGCAGCTGCGCCAGCAGGTGTGGCTGCACCATATCGAACTGAAGAAAGGTGAACAGGCGAGCTTCCAGCTTCATGGTCCGCGCGCCTATTTACAGTCTATTCACGGTACGGTACATGCGGTGACGCACACGGAAGAGAAAGAAGCGCTCACCTGCGGCGACGGGGCGTTTATTCGTGATGAAGCGAATATCACCCTGGTGGCGGATACGCCGCTTCGCGCGCTGCTGATTGATTTGCCGGTTTAAAGAATGCCCCCACCCTAACCCTCTCCCAATGGGAGAGGGAACCGATCGAGCCACGGCAGAATCATCCGGCGCCGTATGCAACGTACGAAATCACTCTGCCAGCGCGTTAGCCATATCGGTTCTAATCTGCTTACGCTGTTCCGGCGTCAACACCTGGCTGACGTCGAAGTAATATTTCACGCGGTAATAGCGGGTCTGCTCTTCAATTTTGCTAAAGGCAGCAAGCTGGCTTTTCACCGTGCTTTCGTCCCATTTACCCGCCTGGAACATGTCGATCAGCGCGCCGTCCTTCACTCCCGTCATCGGGATCTTGCTGACATTTTGTTCCAGCTGCTTATGCAGATCTTCAATCTTCTTAACCTGCTCATTGCTGAGCTTCAGGTGCTGTACCAGCGGATCCTGCGAGGGAGACGGGGCAGCCTCAACGTTCGCGGCCTGTACCGTAAAACTGCACACTGCCAGCGAGGCGGCGACCAGCGCAATACGGGTCATTTTCATCATCTTACTGTCCTTACATGCTGTGATAGGGAAAAGCAGGCGTATTGTTTTTCAAGAGCGGATGAATATGTGTGAGTAATTATATAAACAATTTTGTATGTTTAGCGGGCAAAAAAATGCCCCCAGGGTTGAGGGGACATGAGACCTAAATGTCGTCAGATTGATTGCGTAAACGTCCTCGAAATCACATCCTGCTGCTGCTCGCGCGTCAGCGCATTAAAACGCACCGCATAGCCTGAAACGCGGATCGTCAGGTTCGGGTAATTCTCGGGATGCGCAATGGCATCGAGGAGCATTTCCCGGTTCATGACGTTGACGTTCAGATGCTGCCCGCCCTCAATGGACGCTTCGTGATGGAAGTACCCGTCCAGCAGCCCCACCAGGTTGGTTTTGCGCACCAGCTCGTCCTTGCCCAGCGCCTGCGGCACGATGGAGAAGGTGTAGGAGATCCCGTCTTTCGCATAGGTGAACGGCAGCTTGGCCACCGACGTTAGCGAGGCTACCGCCCCTTTTCTGTCGCGGCCGTGCATCGGATTCGCGCCTGGCGCAAACGGCGTGCCGCCGCGGCGTCCGTCCGGCGTGTTCCCGGTCTTCTGGCCGTATACCACGTTGGAGGTGATAGTCAGGATCGACTGGGTTGGCACCGCGTTGCGGTAGGTTGGCAACGCCTGAATTTTCTTCATAAAGCGCTCCACCAGGTCGCAGGCGATGCTGTCCACGCGGTCGTCGTTGTTGCCGTACTGCGGATAGTCCCCTTCAATCACAAAATCGACCGCCAGACCGGTGTGGTCGCGCACCGGCTTCACCGTGGCGTATTTAATGGCCGACAGGGAATCCGCCGCCACCGACAGCCCGGCAATTCCGCAGGCCATGGTGCGATAGACGTCGCGGTCATGCAGCGCCATCAGCGAGGCTTCGTAGCTGTACTTATCATGCATGTAGTGAATGAGGTTCAGGGCGCTGATGTACTGCACCGCCAGCCAGTCCATAAAGTGATCGAGGCTCGCCATCACGGTGTCGTAATCCAGCACGTCGTCCAGCAGAGGCTCGGTTTTCGGGCCGACCTGGATCTTCAGCTTCTCGTCCACCCCGCCGTTGATCGCGTACAGCAGCGTTTTGGCGAGGTTGGCGCGCGCGCCAAAGAACTGCATCTGCTTGCCGATCACCATCGGGCTGACGCAGCAGGCAATGGCGTAGTCGTCGCTGTTGAAGTCCGCACGCATCAAATCGTCGTTCTCATACTGCAGCGAAGAGGTGACGATCGACACCTGAGCGGCGTATTTCTTGAACGCGATCGGCAGTTGTTCAGACCAGAGGATCGTCAGGTTCGGCTCCGGCGCAGGCCCCATGGTGTGCAGGGTATGCAGATAGCGGAAGCTGTTTTTGGTCACCAGCGTGCGCCCGTCCAGCCCCATGCCGCCGATCACTTCCGTCGCCCAGATTGGATCGCCGGAGAAGAGCGTGTCGAACTCCGGCGTGCGCAGGAAGCGCACCATGCGGATCTTCATGGTGAAGTGGTCGATCAGCTCCTGCGCCTGGACTTCATTCAGGCGCCCCGCCTGCATGTCGCGTTCAATGTAGATATCGAGGAACGAGGCCGTGCGCCCCAGCGACATCGCCCCGCCGTTCTGGGATTTCACCGCTGCAAGGTAGGCAAAATAGACCCACTGCACCGCTTCCTGGGCGTTCATCGCCGGACGTGAGATATCAAAGCCGTAGTTCGCCGCCATCTGCTGGATCTGCAGCAGCGCGCGCCTGTGCTCCGCCAGCTCTTCACGCAGGCGGATCGTCGCCTCCAGATCTTCACCGCGCTCCAGCCTGCCCTGCAGATCGGCAAACTGAAGTTCGCGCTCGCGCACCAGATAAGCGATCCCGTACAGCGCCACGCGGCGATAGTCACCGATGATGCGTCCGCGCCCGTAGCCGTCCGGCAGCCCGGTCAGCACGCCGGATTTACGGCAGCGCATCATCTCCGGGGAGTAGACGTCAAACACGCCCTGGTTGTGGGTTTTGCGCAGGTCGGTAAACAGGTATTCGAACTGCGGATCCATCTCCCGGCCATAGGCTTCGAACGAGCTGCGGATCATGTTGATCCCGCCATACGGATGCAGCGCGCGCTTGAGCGGCTTATCGGTTTGCAGGCCGACGATCGTCTCCAGATCCTGGTCGATATAGCCCGGCCCGTGGGCCGTAATGGTGGTGGCAATGTTGGTGTCAAAATCCACCGGGGCGTGGGTGGCATTCTCCTGGCGAATGCCGACCATTACCTTCTGCCACAGCGCCGTCGTTGCTGGCGTCGCCTGCGCGAGGAAAGCTTCATCGCCTTCATAAGGGGTGTAGTTATGCTGAATAAAATCGCGGACGTTGACGGCGTTTTTCCATTCTTCACCGCGAAACCCGGCCCATGCGTCGCTGTAGGGCGCGACGCCCGTATCGATTGTTACTTTCATGTGTTTCTCGCTTTATCAGGCGTAAGCCGCGGCCGGGGTAACCTTCCCAAGACGGAGGGCGTCCAGCGCGATCATTTTTTCTTCGTTGGTAGGGATAACCGCGCAGGCCACGCGGGACGATTCGGTGGAGATCACGCGCTCACCCGCGCTGCCCGGCAGGGCATTTTTGTCGTCGTCGAGGATGATGCCGAAGACTTTCAGATGTTCCGCCACCAGCGCGCGGACAAGCTTCGAGTTTTCGCCAATACCGCCGGTAAAGACCACCCCATCCAGGCGGTGCAGCGACGCCGCGTGCCCGGCGATATGCCGCGCAATGCGGTGAACGAAGGTATGGATAGCCAGCTGCGCCCGCTCGTTGCCTTCGTGCCAGGCTTTCTCCAGCGTACGTAAATCGGAGGAGATGCCGGAGATCCCCAGCAGCCCGGACTCTTTATTGACCACGCGCTCCAGATCCTCGAACGACTGGCCGGTCTGCTGGGCAATCCACGCCATCGCGCCGAAGTCCACGTCGCCGCAGCGCGTCCCCATTACCAGCCCTTCCAGCGGCGTCATCCCCATCGAGGTGTCGACGCTTTCGCCGTTGCGCACCGCGCAGATGGAGGCTCCGTTGCCGAGATGGGCAATCACCAGGCCGCTGTCATCGGGGGACAGCCCGAGAAGCGTATGCGCCTGCGCGGCCACGTAGCGGTGAGAGGTGCCGTGGAAGCCGTAGCGGCGCACGCCCAGCTCTTCAAAATAGCGGTACGGCAATCCGTACAGATACGCCTGCGGCGGCAGCGTCTGGTGGAAGCTGGTATCAAATACCGCCACCTGCTGCACGCCCGGGAACAGACGCTCTGCGGCTTCCACGCCGCTCAGGTTGGCGTAGTTATGCAGTGGCGCCAGCGGGGAAACCTGTCGGATCTGCGCGATCGCCTCTTCCGTGATCAGGGTCGACTCGCTGAAGAGATTTCCCCCGTGCGCAATGCGGTGGCCAATTAAGGCCACGCTGCTCATCAGGTTACGCTTCTCCAGCTCCAGGGCGATGGCAGCCAGCGCCCCTTCGTAGTCCTGGTGAGCCAGTCTGGCTGGCTCACCCCCGTTCACGGAAATAAAGGCCTTCTCGGTGTTGATCCCATCTGCAATGCCCGTCATCAGGGCATCGCAGCTGCTGGCGTCGAGCACCGAAAACTTAACAGAGGACGATCCGCAGTTAATTACCAGTACAACCGGAAACTCAATCATCATGTGACTCCGCTCTTCCTGAGCAATGGGTTAGAACAGTTTGTAAACGATATTCAGAATGGTCAGCAGCCCGACCGCGGTAACGAAAATGTTCTCGGTACGCCCTTTGTACTTCGCCAGCGCCGGTGCTTTGCGGATGGCATACATCGGCAGCAGGCACAGCAGAGAGGCGATGATTGGTGCGCCCATGGCTTCAATAAGGTCCAGAATGTTCGGGTTGGCGTAGGCCACAACCCAGGTGGAGCCCATGATGAACACCATGCTGATGGTGTTCAGCTTGCCAACGGAGACTTTCTTCTTATCGCCCTTGTAGCCGAACTTGAGGATCAGGCCGTTCAGCCCTTCCAGCGTGCCCAGGTAATGACCGAAGAAGGATTTGAAGATAGCGACCAGCGCGATGATGGAGGCTCCGTATTCCAGTACTGTCGCGAACGTCGATTTGGTTCCTGACATTGACGCAAAGTGGTTCGCCAGGTAAGAGAGCACCGGAATGTTCTGCGCCTTAGCGTCCGCCATGTTCTGCGGAGAGAGCGTAAACAGGCAGCTAAAGGCGAAGAACATCACCACGGCGACCATCAGCATGCTGGCGCGACCGATGATTTTGGAACATTTCTGCTCGGTGAATTCTTTACCGAACTCCGGCTCGTACTCTTCGCGCTTGGAGACCACAAACGAGGAGACGATAGGCGAGAAGTTGAAGGAGAAGACCATGATGGAGATACCCAGCCACACCGTGACCAGAATGCCGTCATGACCGGTGAAGGCGATATCGCTCAGGTTGACCTGGTCAATCACCGCCGAGTTCCAGTAAGGGATCAGCGACAGGGAAATCAGCACCAGGCTGGCGATAAACGGGAACACCAGGAAGCTCATGACCTTCACCATCAGGTCTTTACCAAACCAGATAACAAAGGCCATCAGCAGCAGCAGGAACAGCGCCACCACGCCGCGGTTCAGCGCAGGTAGCTGGAGCTGATTTTCCCAGAAGGTCATAAAGGTGTTGGTAATGGTGACGCCGTAAATCCACAGCAGCGGGCAAATAGCGAAGAAGTAGAGGAAGGTGATCACCACCCCGCCGGTTTTTCCAAAGTGCTCTTCCACCGTTTCGGTGATGTTGCCCGAGACGTTGCTGCCGGAGAGGCACAAACGCGCCAGCGCGCGGTGGCAGTAAAACGCAATCGGGAACGCGAGAACCAGCATCAGCAGGATAGGGATCAATCCACCAAAACCTGCGCGAATGGGGAAGAACAGCACGCCTGCGCCAATGGCGGTACCAAACAGGCCAAGCGTCCAGGTGGTATCAGACTTACGCCAGGAGGACGTTTTTGTCTGGCCAACGATAATGCTTTCTGTGTTGCTCATAGGTCACCTTTATGCGTCAACGAAGCCGGTAATTTGGGAAACACGGGAGAGATCGATATTGCCGCCGGAAATAATGCAGACGGTTTTACGACCCTGAATATAGCGATCGAGCTTGCCGCTTAATAACGCGGCACAGGCCAGCGCGCCGGCACCTTCCGTCACCACTTTATTACGCTGAATAAGCGCGATCATGCTGTCGCGAATGTTGTCTTCGCTGACCAGCACAATGTCATCAACCAGCTCGCGAACAATTTCGAACGGTAAATTACCGGGGCGAGAAACATCACAGCCGTCGGCCAGCGTGCCGGTAACGCGATGGCTCATTATTTCTCCGGCCTGATACGATGCCGCCATGCCGTGAACATTTTCTGACTGCACGCCGATGATATTAATGGTGGGGTTGATGGATTTAATTGCCGTCGCAATCCCGGCAATTAAACCGCCGCCGCCGATAGGCACAATAACGTTATCCACGTCGTATAAATCTTCGAGAATTTCCAGACCGATGGTGCCCTGCCCGGCGATCACTTTGGCATCATCGTATGGCGGAATAAAAATACGCCCTTCCATCTCGACGATTTCGCTGACTTTGGCAATGGTGTCGTTGAAGTTCTCGCCGTGCAGCACAACTTCCGCCGAGTAGTCGCGCGTCGCGGCCACTTTAGACTTCGGCGCGCCCATCGGCATCACCACTTTGCCGTCGATGCCGAGCATCGCGCAGGAGAGGGACACACCCTGCGCGTGGTTCCCCGCGGAGCAGGCGACAACGCCTTTGCGTTTTTCAGCGTCGGTCAGCGAGCTTAATTTGTTAAACGCGCCGCGGATCTTAAACGAGCCGGTACGCTGCATGTTCTCAAACTTCAGGAATATTTCGCCCTTGCAGCGTTCGCTAAGATAATTCGAGCGCGGCATACCGGTTTTATATACTTTTCCTGCCAGTCGTTTTCTGGCGTCCTGAATATCTTCAATCGTTACCGGGAGATCGTAGGTAATATGCATAATATCCTCGTTATAATAATTCATTCTTTTCAGGCAAAGTCAGGGTATCAGAGCGTTACAGAGATAAGCTCTGGGTGTTTTTAAAATAATTACTTATTATTCATCGTCGTCTTTCGATATTCATCGACGAATACTGTTTTGCCAGCTCAACTAATACTGACGCCGATTTTTTAATCCTGTAATTTTTTGACCACACGGCGGCATAACGCGCCACGGGTAATTCATCTTCCACGGGCAGCACAATAAACTGGTCGGAACCGAACGGGGCAATCATGTCGCGGGGAATGACCGTCAGATAATCGGCATTCAGCACGAGGTTATAAATGGTGACGACGGAATCGGTCTGGACGATGTTTTCGATGCTGATGTGGTTGTCTTGCAGAGTAGTCAGAAGTTCTTTGTAGTAGCCCATATCGGTTTGCGGCATCACCCACTGCTCGTGCGTGAGCGATGCCAGTGTCGTCGGGCCGGTGCACGTTCGCGTTTTGCTGGCGACCAGCACAAACTCGGACTCAAACAGCGGTTCGACGTGCAGATCCTGCAGCAGCATTTCATCGCTTAGCGTGCCGATAGCGAAATCCAGACGACCGTCGCGAATGGCCGGAAGGAAAGATGAGAGCTGGGCTTCATACATCGAGACGCGTGCTTTCGGGAACACTTCCTTGAATTTTTTGATCATCTCGGACAGGAAGGTAAAGCCGATCAGCGACGGGTAGCCAAAGGAGACGTCCATGACGGTGCTGAAACTCAGGCTGTTAATCTCACTCACCATGTTTTTCATTTCGCGGGTGATCGACTCTGAGTACGAGAGCAGGACCTGGCCCGCGGCAGTGAGTTTTACGCCGGTGTTTTTACGCACCATCACTTCCACGCCGAAGTAGGACTCAATATCGCTGATGATTTTGCTGACGGCGGGTTGCGTCAGGCCAAGCTGTCTTGCTGCAGAACCTATGGAGCCACTCTTAATGACTTCCTGAAATACCACGAGGTGCTGTGTTTTCGGTAGAATAATAGTGTTCATAATATTCTGCGCTTATTTCCCTATGACGGAGCGGATTCTACCTAATAATGTTTAAGGGGGTATGTGCTGTCACTCACAATTTGCTTTTCCGCACGCTTCACATGATCAACGAAAACCAAAAAACACATTTATTATCAATAACATGAATAAATACAACCACACCATTACGCTGATATCGATCAATAAAAGCAGTAGTAATAAATTTATTTTATGGCGATAACCTTGATAAATTTCTCAGCGTTAAAAAAATCAATAAAGACGATCTTTCAGGCAATTAAAGACCAATAAATAACCGCTATTTGTTTGAAACATTCTTTCAATTTATTAAATTTTTCCGATGCAAATTTTCAGGTCTGCGGAAAAGAGTGGAATTCGTCACATATTCACGGGAGAAATGTATTTGATTTCAATATATGCATATCAAACGAGAAAAGATTCGCGATCATAAAAGTAACAAACATAACAAATTATCAATACTAAAAATCGTGTGTTTTTTAGCGCGAAATTTTGTGATGGCGATCGTATACAGGTACAGGATCGATACGAAAGGTATAAAAGCAGTGAAATGTGCTTAACGTCGCAAATATGAGAATTGATGTCGTTTGTCCGGCGCTGCGCTTACCCATCCAGCATCATCTGGAAAGCAAAAACCCCGCCGAAGCGGGGTTTTTTAAGAAGTTGAAGCTGACCGATAAGCCGGGTTCTGTCGTGGACAGTCATTCATCTAGGCCAGCAATCGCTCACTGGCTCAAGCAGCCTACCCGGGTTCAGTACGGGCCGTACCATGTGAACCCCTATTTGGCCTTGCTCCGGGTGGAGTTTACCGTGCCACGGACTGTTACCAGCCGCGCGGTGCGCTCTTACCGCACCCTTTCACCCTTACCTGATCCCGCTTGCGCGGGCCATCGGCGGTTTGCTCTCTGTTGCACTGGTCGTGGGTTTCCCCCCCAGGCGTTACCTGGCACCCTGCCCTATGGAGCCCGGACTTTCCTCCCCTCCGCCCGTCTCCCCCGAAAGGGACGACGACGAAGCGGCGACTGTCTGGTCAGCTTCGGCGCGCAGTATAGAGGGTTTGCGCGCCGCTGTCACCCTAAGGTGTAGGCAAGGCATAATTAACGCGCCACTTCCACCTTCGCCAGTTTTTCGTAGTAGCACGCAATCGCGCTGTGATCGGCCGTGCCCAGGACATCGGCACGCAGCGCCTGCATCATCTCCATGACCGCCGCGGTCAGCGGCAGCTGTGCGCCCACGCCGTGTGACGTATCCAGCGCGTTCGCCAGATCTTTGATATGCAGGTCGATGCGGAAACCGGGTTTGAAATTACGATCCATGACCATCGGCGCTTTGGCATCCAGCACGGTACTGCCCGCCAGACCACCGCGAATGGCCTGATAGACCAGATCCGGGTTGACGCCCGCTTTGGTTGCCAGCGTCAGCGCTTCGGACATGGCGGCAATGTTCAGCGCCACAATCACCTGGTTTGCCAGCTTGGTCACATTACCCGCCCCGATGTCCCCGGTATGCACCACGGAGCCCGCCATGGCTTTCATCAGGTCGTAGTATCTATCGAAAATGGCTTTATCGCCGCCGACCATCACCGACAGCGTGCCGTCGATCGCTTTCGGCTCACCGCCGCTGACCGGTGCATCCAGCATATCGACGCCCTTCGCTTTTAATGCCTCGCTGATTTCACGGCTCGCGAGCGGTGCGATAGAGCTCATATCGATCAGCACCAGGCCCGGCTTCGCACCGTCGATAATGCCGTTCTCACCCAGCGCAACTTCTTTAACATGCGGTGAGTTTGGCAGCATGGTGATGATGACATCGCACTGCTCGGCAATGGCCTTCGCGGTGGTGGCCGTTTCAGCGCCAGCCGCTATCACCTCTGCCACGGCCTGCGGATTGTGATCGGATACCACCAGCGAGTAACCCGCTTTGATGAGGTTCTTACTCATTGGTTTACCCATAATGCCCAGGCCAATAAAACCCACTTTCAGCGTCATAATCTGTTTCCTCAATGATGGTTATTTTTTAAAAGCGTCGGCTAATTTCTGCGTGGCCGAGCGGAATACGCCGAGGTCGCTGCCGACGGCTACAAACGTGGCTCCCCACTCCAGATAGCGGCGTGCGTCAGCCTCAACCGGCGCCAGAATGCCGCACGGTTTGCCGTGAGCTTTAGCGCGGGCAAAGATGTGCTGGATCGCGCGCTGCACGTCAGGGTGGCCGGCGTTACCCAGATGACCAAAGGCAGCAGCCAGATCGCTTGGACCGACGAAGATCCCGTCCACGCCGTTTGTGGCGGCAATCGCGTCGACGTTATCAACGCCCTGCTGGCTCTCGATCTGAACCAGAATGGTGATGTTGCTATTAGACTGCGCGAAATAGTCCGGCACGGTGCCAAACATATTGGCGCGATGCGAAACGGAAACGCCGCGGATCCCTTCTGGCGGATAGCGCGTTGAGGCTACGGCCAGGGCCGCTTGTTCTTCCGTCTCCACAAACGGGATCAGGAAGTTGTAGAAACCGATATCCAGCAGGCGCTTGATAATCACCGGCTCGTTGGTGGGCACGCGCACTACCGGGGCGCTGGGGCTGCCTTTCAACGCCATCAGCTGTGGAATAAAGGTGCTGATATCGTTCGGCGCATGTTCGCCGTCCAGCACCAGCCAGTCAAAACCGGCCAGGCCCAGCACTTCGGTGCTGATAGGGTTTGCCAGCGCGGACCAGCAGCCAATCTGAATCTGGTGTGCCGCGAGGGCCGCTTTAAATTTATTCGGGAAGATATCGTTATTCATCGTATTTACCTTTTTAATTCGCAGCCTATATCAGCATCATTTTATTTATTCAGACACCGCACCAGCATTATATTTATTATTCTGACGTATTTTGGCGTTATAAAATCGTCATTCAGTATAAGACGCAATCCACAACCGCACATTGTTTTAATGCTCAATTATTGCGTTATACTTCGATAAATTTTTTTGCATATGCACAAGGCGCTGGGCGCTAATGCACAGAATCAGGCATTACTGGTTCTGGAGCGATCGAGATCACATTTTCATATCCCCTATGCTGACATGCTTTATTTCTGAAAGCCGCGTATTTATTTCTACCATTTGAAAATTGGCTGAATTTATTATCAGACACTTTGCTGGAGAATACTGAACAATGGCCGACATTGAAATTCGACAGGCATCGCCGACGGCGTTTTATATAAAAGTCCACGACACCGATAATGTGGCGATTATTGTCAACGACAATGGCTTAAAAGCGGGCACCCGCTTCCCGGACGGGCTGGAACTGATTGAGCATATTCCGCAGGGACATAAAGTCGCCCTGGCGGATATCCCTGCTAACAGCGAAATCGTACGTTACGGTGAAGTCATCGGCTATGCCGTTCGCTCTATACCACAGGGGAGCTGGGTTGAGGAGTCGCTGGTGGCGCTGCCGGAAGCGCCGCCGCTAAACACGCTTCCGCTGGCGACTCGCGTACCGGAACCGCTTCCTCCGCTGGAGGGCTATACCTTCGAAGGCTACCGCAACGCGGACGGCAGCGTCGGCACCAAGAATCTGCTCGGCATTACCACCAGCGTGCACTGCGTGGCGGGCGTAGTGGATTACGTGGTGAAAATCATCGAACGCGATCTGCTGCCGAAATACCCGAACGTCGACGGCGTGGTTGGCCTGAACCACCTCTACGGCTGCGGCGTGGCGATTAACGCCCCCGCTGCCGTAGTGCCTATCCGTACCATCCACAATATCGCCCTGAACCCAAACTTTGGCGGCGAGGTGATGGTCATCGGTCTGGGGTGTGAAAAATTGCAGCCAGAGCGCCTGCTGCAGGGCACCGAAGATGTGAAAGCCATTCCGGCAGACGAGGCCAGCATCGTGCGCCTGCAGGATGAACGCCACGTGGGTTTCCGCTCAATGGTCGACGATATCCTGCAGGTGGCTGAACGCCATCTGGACAAGCTCAACAAGCGCCAGCGCGAAACCTGCCCGGCGTCTGATTTGGTAGTGGGAACACAGTGCGGCGGCAGCGATGCCTTCTCCGGCGTGACGGCCAACCCGGCGGTGGGCTATGCGTCCGATCTGCTTGTTCGCTGCGGCGCCACGGTGATGTTCTCCGAGGTGACCGAAGTGCGTGACGCCATCCATCTGCTCACGCCACGCGCCGTTAATGAAGAGGTCGGCAAGCGCCTGCTCGAGGAAATGGCCTGGTACGATAGCTATCTCGATATGGGCAAAACCGACCGCAGCGCCAATCCCTCACCGGGGAACAAAAAAGGCGGCCTGGCCAACGTAGTGGAAAAAGCCCTCGGGTCGATTGCCAAATCCGGCCAGAGCGCGATTGTGGAAGTGCTCTCTCCGGGCCAGCGCCCGACGAAACGCGGCCTGATCTACGCGGCAACGCCGGCCAGCGATTTCGTCTGCGGCACGCAGCAGGTGGCATCCGGCATTACGGTGCAGGTCTTTACCACCGGGCGCGGCACGCCGTACGGCCTGATGGCGGTACCGGTGATCAAGATGGCGACCCGCACCGAGCTGGCAAACCGCTGGTATGACTTAATGGATATCAACGCGGGCACTATCGCCACCGGGGAAGAGAGCATTGAGGACGTGGGCTGGAAACTGTTCCACTTCATTCTGGATGTCGCCAGCGGGCGGAAGAAAACCTTCTCGGATCAATGGGGATTACATAATCAGCTGGCGGTGTTCAACCCGGCACCGGTGACGTGATTCATATTCCCAACCGCACCGAACGGTCCCCTCTCCCCTATGGGGAGAGGGTTAGGGTGAGGGGAAAGCCCCCTTAAACCAGCACCACCTCAATCCCGCTTTTCCGCAGCCCGTCCAGGCTCTCCGCCGGAATGCCTTCATCGACAATAATCATATCAATCCTTTGCGTATCAATGATTTTATGCAGGCTTGAGCGGTTAAATTTGCTGGAGTCCGTGACAACGATAATACGCTCCGCCACCTCGCACATTTTGCGGTTAAGGCGGGCTTCGTCTTCGTTATGCGTACTTACGCCGCGGTCGAGATCGATGGCGTCAACGCCGAGGAACAGCAGGTCAAAATGGTAATTCTGTAGCGACTGTTCTGCCTGGTCACCGTAGAAGGATTGCGACTGACGGCGCAGGTGCCCGCCGGTCATCAGCAATTCCACCCCGTCCGCTTCCAGCAGCGCATTCGCCACGTTCATCCCGTTGGTCATCGCAATCACGTCCGTGTGCTGGCGCAGCATGCGGGCGATTTCATACGTCGTGGTGCCGGAGTCCAGAATAATACGGTGCCCGGGTTTAACCAGCGCGGCAGCGGCCTGCGCGATACTGCGCTTCACCGCCGTATTCAGCGAGCTTTTATCCTCCACGGAAGGCTCAGCGCCCGGCATGTTGCCTTCGCAAATCAATGCCCCGCCGTAGGCGCGAACGGCGATGCCCTGCTTCTCCAGGAACGCCAGATCGTTGCGGATCGTCACCGTCGATACGCCGTACAGATGAGACAGATCGTTAACCTGCACGCTTCCCTGCGCCCGCAACCGCTGAATGATCTGCTCTCGCCTTTCACTGGTGCCGGTGATGCGCTTTTCCGCGGATGAATCGGTGCTGCTCATACGAGCTCCTTAATAAATAGTCTTTCGTTTCATTTCGTTTTGCCTATTAAGGCCTTTCTTTTTCGGGAATGCAAGTCCCGCCTTACGTACAGACGCAAGCCAACACTGCGCTGAAACCTTTCATTATGTTTCTTTTGTGAAACAGATCGGAAAACTATTATCTTTCGTTTTATTTTTATATCACCATGATGCAGGATTAAATGAAACAAAACGAAAGACAAGTGTCATTGCCATCCGAAATGGAGAGGAAAGTGAAACATCTGACAGAAATGGTGGAACAACATAAACGAGGGAATTCGAACGGGATCTATGCCGTCTGCTCCGCACATCCGCTGGTACTTGAAGCTGCAATTCGTTACGCGCATTCGCATCAGACGCCGCTGCTGATCGAGGCGACCTCCAACCAGGTGGATCAATTTGGCGGCTATACCGGCATGGCGCCTGCGGATTTTCACGCGTTTGTCTGCCGGCTGGCCGAGTCGCTCGGTTTTCCGACATCACAGCTGATCCTCGGCGGCGATCATCTGGGCCCTAACCGCTGGCAAAATCTCCCTGCGGAACAGGCGATGGCAAATGCCGACGATCTGATCAAAAGCTATGTTTCCGCCGGATTCAAAAAGATCCACCTCGACTGCAGCATGTCCTGCGAGGACGACCCGGTTCCCCTGACCGACGCGATCGTCGCCGGACGCGCCGCACGCCTGGCGAAGATTGCCGAAGTGACGTGTCGCGAGCAGTTTGGTGAATCCGATCTGGTCTACGTTATCGGCACGGAAGTGCCGGTTCCCGGTGGCGCGCACGAGACGCTCACCGAACTTGCCGTCACCACGCCGGACGCGGCCCGCGCCACGCTTGAAGCGCACCGCCACGCGTTCGAAAAGGAAGGCTTAAGCGACATCTGGCCGCGCATTATTGGCCTGGTGGTCCAGCCTGGCGTGGAGTTCGACCACGCGCACGTCTGCGACTATCAGCCGCAGAAAGCCGTGGCCCTGAGCAAAATGGTTGAAGCCTACGATACGCTGGTGTTTGAAGCGCACTCCACCGACTACCAGACGCCGCAGGCGCTGCGCCAGCTGGTTAACGATCACTTTGCCGTTCTGAAAGTTGGCCCCGCCCTGACCTTCTCCCTGCGCGAGGCGCTGTTCTCGCTGGCCGCCATTGAAGAGGAGCTGCTGCCGGCAAAAGCCAGCTCCGGCCTGCGTCACGTGCTGGAAAACGTCATGCTCGACCGCCCGGAATACTGGCAAAGCCATTACCACGGTGACGGCAACGCGCGTCGCCTGGCGCGCGGCTACAGCTACTCTGACCGCGTGCGCTACTACTGGCCGGACAGCCAGATCGACGACGCCTTTGCACGGCTGGTGCGTAACCTGGCAGACGAGCCTGTTCCCCTGCCGCTGATCAGCCAGTACCTGCCGCTGCAGTACAGCAAAGTTCGCGAGGGCGCTCTCAAGTCAACGCCACGGGAACTCATCATCGACCACATTCAGGACATACTCCAGCAGTATCACGCCGCCTGCGAAGGCGTAACGACTCAAGACGCATAATTAAAAAAGAGGAAAACGCTATGCCAAACATTGTCTTATGCCGCATCGACGAACGCCTGATCCACGGTCAGGTGGGCGTGCAGTGGGTGGGGTTTGCGGGGGCAAACCTGGTGCTGGTCGCTAATGACGAGGTCGCTGAGGATCCGGTTCAACAGAACCTGATGGAAATGGTGCTCGCGGAAGGGATCGCCGTGCGCTTCTGGTCGCTGCAAAAGGTCATCGACAACATTCACCGCGCCGCTGACCGCCAGAAAATCCTGCTGGTCTGCAAATCACCTGCCGATTTTCTGAAGCTGGTCGAGGGCGGCGTGCCCATCACCCGTATTAACGTCGGAAATATGCACTACGCCAGTGGCAAACAACAAATTGCCAAAACGGTCTCTGTCGACGCGAACGATATTGACGCGTTCAACGGCCTGAAAGCGGCCGGTGTGGAATGCTTCGTTCAGGGCGTTCCAACAGAAACTGCTTTGGATCTCTTTAAACTGCTCTGAGGGATTCACAATGGAAATCAGTCTGTTGCAGGCGCTGGGGTTGGGCATACTCGCCTTTATCGCCGGTCTGGATATGTTTAACGGGTTAACGCACATGCACCGCCCGGTGGTGCTCGGGCCGCTGGTCGGCCTGATTCTGGGCGATCTGCACACCGGCATCTTGACCGGCGGTACGTTAGAGCTGGTCTGGATGGGGCTGGCCCCGCTCGCCGGTGCCCAGCCGCCTAACGTCATTATCGGCACCATCGTGGGGACCGCGTTTGCCATCAGCACCGGCGTGAAGCCAGAAGTCGCGGTTGGCGTCGCCGTGCCGTTTGCCGTTGCGGTGCAGATGGGGATTACGTTCCTCTTCTCGGTGATGTCCGGCGTCATGTCGCGCTGCGATCGCATGGCGGCCAATGCAGACACCAACGGAATTGAACGGGTTAACTATCTTGCGCTGCTGGCGCTCGGCATCTTCTATTTTCTGTGCGCGTTCCTGCCAATCTACTTCGGTGCGGAACATGCGAAAACCGCCATTGACGTTCTGCCAGCGCGTCTGATTGACGGCCTCGGCGTCGCGGGCGGCATCATGCCAGCCATCGGCTTCGCCGTGCTGCTGAAGATCATGATGAAAAACGTCTACATCCCTTACTTCATTATCGGTTTTGTCGCCGCTGCCTGGCTCAAGCTTCCGGTGCTGGCAATTGCGGCCGCCGCGCTGGCGATGGCGCTGATCGACCTGATGCGTAAATCACCTGAACCGACGGTTCCCGCCGCTCAGAAAGAGGAATTCGAAGATGGCATCTAACCACACCACCCTGCCGGGCGTGTCTGAAAGCGAAGAGACGCTGCTGACCGGCGTGAATGAAAACGTCTACGAAGACCAGAACATCGGTGCCGAGCTGACGAAAAAGGATATCAACCGCGTGGCCTGGCGTTCCATGCTGCTGCAGGCCTCGTTTAACTACGAACGTATGCAGGCCTCCGGCTGGCTGTACGGGCTGCTGCCCGCGTTGAAAAAGATCCACACCAACAAGCGGGACCTGGCGCGGGCGATGAAAGGCCATATGGGCTTCTTTAACACCCACCCGTTCCTGGTGACCTTTGTTATCGGCATCATTCTGGCGATGGAGCGCTCCAAGCAGGATGTGAACAGCATCCAGAGCACCAAAATTGCCGTCGGCGCGCCGCTTGGCGGTATTGGCGACGCCATGTTCTGGCTGACCCTGCTGCCCATCTGCGGCGGTATTGGTGCCAGCCTGGCGCTGCAGGGTTCGATTCTGGGCGCGGTGGTCTTTATCGTGCTGTTTAACGTGGTACACCTCGGCCTGCGCTTTGGCCTGGCGCACTACGCTTACCGGATGGGCGTCGCGGCCATTCCGCTGATTAAAGCCAACACCAAAAAGGTCGGCCACGCGGCGTCTATCGTCGGGATGACGGTGATTGGCGCGCTGGTGGCAACCTACGTCCGCCTCAATACCACGCTCGAAATCAAGGCGGGTGATGCGGTCGTCAAACTGCAGGCCGACGTCATCGACAAGCTGATGCCCGCGTTCCTGCCGCTGGTCTACACCCTGACCATGTTCTGGCTGGTACGCCGCGGCTGGAGCCCGCTGCGGCTGATCGGTATCACCGTGCTGCTGGGCGTTGTCGGTAAATTCTGTCACTTCCTGTAAAAGCAAAGAGGTTGCGATGTTAGGCATTATTTTGACGGGTCACGGCGGTTTTGCCAGCGGGCTTGAGCAGGCGATGAAGCAGATCCTGGGCGAACAGCCGCAGTTTATCGCCATCGATTTTCCGGAAACCTCCACCACCGCGCGGCTGACCGCTCAGCTTGAGCAGGCAGTGAGTGAACTCGATGCAGAGCACGATATTGTGTTTCTCACCGACCTGCTCGGCGGCACGCCGTTTCGCGTAGCATCGACGCTCGCCATGCAACGGCCGGGCAGTGAAGTCATCACCGGCACCAACCTGCAGCTGCTGCTGGAGATGGTGCTGGAGCGCGACGGATTAAGCAGCGAGGCGTTTCGTCTGCAGGCGCTGGAGTGCGGGCACCGCGGCCTGACGAGCCTGGTCGACGAGCTGGGGCGCTGTCGCGAGGAAGCTCCGGCTGAGGAAGGGATATGAGCCAGCTGCTGCGCGCGCGACGGATCCTTACCGAACAGGGCTGGCTGGACGACCACCAGCTACGCATTGAAAGCGGCGCGGTTGCGGCGATTGAACCCATCCCGGCGGGCGTTACGGCGCGCGATGCGGAGCTGCTTTGCCCGGCGTATATCGATACGCACGTCCACGGCGGCGCGGGCGTGGACGTCATGGATGATGCGCCTGACGTGCTGGACACTCTGGCGATGCATAAAGCGCGTGAAGGCGTGGGCGCATTTCTGCCCACCACCGTGACCGCGCCGATGGAAGCCATCCACAGCGCACTGATGCGTATCGCCCGGCGCAGTCAGTCCGGCGGCCCCGGCGCGCAGATCCTGGGCAGTTATCTGGAAGGACCGTACTTTACGCCCCAGAACAAAGGGGCGCATCCGCCCGAGCTGTTCCGGGAGCTGGATATCGCCGAGCTGGACAGGCTGATTGACGTTTCACAGGGCACGCTACGGGTGGTGGCGCTCGCGCCGGAAAAACCCGGCGCGCTGCAGGCGATTCATCATCTTAAACAGCGCGGTATCCGCGTCATGCTGGGCCACAGCGCTGCTACGTACCGGCAAACTCTCGCCGCGTTTGATGCGGGTGCCGACGGGCTGGTGCACTGCTACAACGGTATGACGGGTTTGCACCACAGAGAGCCCGGCATGGTCGGCGCAGGGCTGACGGACAAACGGGCGTGGCTGGAGCTGATTGCCGACGGCCACCACGTCCATCCGGGAGCGATGCGTTTATGCTGCTGCTGCGCTCAGGATCGCGTGGTGCTGATTACCGATGCCATGCAGGCGGCAGGTATGCCGGACGGTCTGTATACCCTGTGCGGTGAAGAGGTCACGATGCAAAACGGCGTGGTTCGAACCGGCTCCGGCGGGCTGGCGGGCAGTACGCTGTCGCTGGATGCCGCGGTCAGGAATATGGTGGTGTATGCGGGCGTAACAGCCGAAGAGGCGATCCATATGGCCTCGCTGCACCCTGCCCGGCTGCTGGGCGTTGACGATCAGCTTGGATCCTTAGCCCCGGGCAAACGCGCCAATATTATTGCGCTGGACGGGGGTTTACACCTCCAGCGGATCTGGATTCAGGGCCAGGCTCTCCCCCTTAAGCCCTTTCATTGTGTCTTCTTTTGGCTTTACGGCCTGAAACCGTAAGGCCTTTCTTTTCCTTTCCTTAAATTTTCCCTTTCCTTTCACGATCACACTTTTCGTTTTATTTCTTTTCTTTCATTGAAGTTTCGATATCTTTTCTATAGATTTTATTTAACTGCTTAAGTGAACAAGTGAAACGAAACGAAAGATAGCGACACGATTGCCAGCGTCTGATGTGGAATTCACACGACTAAGGACTGAGTTATGCAACAAACCACTACCGCCACCGCAACCGGCACCTGGACCGAGGAAGAGATCCGCCAGCAGCCTGCCAGCTGGATCCGCTCGCTCAACAACATCGATAACCTGCGTGCTTCGATCGACAGTTTCCTGACGCCGCTGCTGCGCAAGCGCGATCTGCGGATCGTCCTGACCGGCGCGGGTACGTCCGCCTTTATCGGCGATATCATTGCGCCATGGCTTTCAAGCCACACCGGGAAAAACTTCACCGCCGTCCCGACAACCGATCTGGTCACGAACCCGATGGACTACTTCAGCCCTGGGCACCCGCTGCTGCTGGTTTCGTTTGCCCGCTCCGGCAACAGTCCGGAAAGCGTCGCGGCCGTTGAGCTGGCAAACCAGTTCGTGCCGGAGTGCTACCACCTGTCCATTACCTGCAACGAGGCGGGGAGCCTGTACCAGAACGCCGTCGACAGCGATAACGCCTTTGCCCTGCTGATGCCTGCCGAAACGCACGATCGCGGGTTCGCGATGACCAGCAGCATCACCACCATGATGGCGAGCTGTCTGGCCGTGTTCGCCCCGGAAACGATCAATAGCCACACCTTCCGCGACGTCGCCGATCGCTGTCAGGCGATCCTCGCCTCGCTCGGGGATTTCAGCCACGGCGTCTTTGGCAGCGAACCGTGGAAACGGATCGTGTATCTGGGAAGCGGCGGCCTGCAGGGCGCGGCGCGCGAATCGGCGCTGAAGGTGCTGGAGCTGACGGCGGGCAAGCTGGCTGCATTTTACGACTCTCCTACGGGCTTCCGTCACGGGCCGAAGTCGCTGGTCGACAATGAAACGCTGGTGGTGGTGTTCATCTCCAGCCATCCATATACGCGTCAGTACGATCTGGATCTGCTGGCCGAACTGCGCCGCGATCGCCAGGCCCTGCGCGTCGTCGCCATCGCCGCTGAAAACGATCCGGTCATTGAAGCGGGTCCGCACATTCTGCTGCCGCCTTCACGTCCGTTTATCGATATGGAACAGGCGTTCTGCTTCCTGATGTATGCCCAGGTCTTTGCGCTCACCCAGTCGCTTAGCACAGGCATTACGCCCGATACGCCATCGGCCAGCGGGACGGTCAACCGCGTGGTGCAGGGCGTCGTTATTCATCCGTGGCAGGCTTAAGAGGATCTGATTATGAGTATTATCTCGACGAAATATCTTCTGCAGGACGCGCAGGCAAAAGGCTACGCCGTTCCGGCGTTCAACATCCACAACGCGGAGACGATCCAGGCGATCCTCGAAGCGTGCAGCGAAATGCGATCGCCGGTGATCCTCGCGGGCACGCCGGGCACCTTTAAGCATATTGCGCTGGAAGAGATCTACGCCCTGTGCAGCGCCTACTCCCACACCTACGACATGCCGCTGGCGCTGCACCTCGATCACCACGAATCGCTGGACGATATTCGCCGCAAGGTCAACGCGGGCGTGCGCAGCGCGATGATCGACGGCAGCCACTACCCGTTTGAACAAAACGTGAAGCTGGTGAAGTCGGTGGTCGATTTCTGCCACCTCAACGACTGCAGCGTCGAGGCCGAGCTGGGCCGTCTGGGCGGCATGGAAGATGACATGAGCGTGGACGCGGAAAGCGCATTCCTCACCGATCCGCAGGAGGCGAAACGCTTCGTCGAACTGACCGGCGTTGACAGCCTCGCCGTCGCCATCGGCACCGCCCACGGCCTGTATACCAAACGCCCGAAAATCGACTTCCAGCGGCTGGCGGAAATTCGCGAAGTGGTCACCGTGCCGCTGGTGCTGCACGGCGCGAGCGATGTGCCGGATGAGTTTGTTCGCCGCACCATCGAGCTGGGCGTGTGCAAAGTCAACGTGGCGACCGAGCTGAAAATTGCTTTCTCTGACGCGGTTAAGGCCTGGTTTGCCGAAAACCCGCAGGGCAACGATCCGCGCTTCTATATGCGGGTCGGCATGGACGCCATGAAAGAGGTGGTCAGAAGCAAGATCGCCGTTTGCGGCTCGGCAAACCGATTGCTGCTTCCGGCAGAAGCCTGATTAAAAAGGAGCTTACGCTGATGAAAAAAATCCTCGCACTCTCAGTGCTGGCCATGTGCGTTTCCCATAGCGCGGTGGCCGCGAACTACGCGCTCGGTAACGACAATATTGCTCTGTCATTTGATGATGCAAACTCAACGGTAGTGGTTAAGGACACCAGGGCTAACCATCCGCTCACGCCGCAGGAGCTGTTCTTTCTGACGCTGCCGGACGAGACGAAAATCCACACCGCTGATTTTAAAATCAAGCATGTCGAAAAGCAGGACAGCGGCTTGGTCATCGATTTCACCCATCCGGACTTTAACGTAACGGTGAAGCTGAACCTGGTGAAGGGGAAATACGCCAGCATCGACTACACCGTTGCCGCCGTTGGTCAGCCGCGAGACGTGGCAAAAATTACCTTCTTCCCGACCAAAAAGCAGGCTCAGGCACCTTACGTAGACGGGGCGATTAACAGCTCGCCGATCGTCGCAGACTCGTTCTTTATTCTGCCGGACAAGCCCATCGTTAACACTTACGCCTATGAAGCGACCACCAATCTCAACGTAGAGCTGAAAACGCCGATTCAGCCAGAGTCGCCGGTCAGCTTTACCACCTGGTTCGGCACCTTCCCGGAGATCAGCCAGCTGCGCCGCAGCGTAAACCAGTTTATTGATGCCGTCCGCCCGCGTCCGTATAAGCCTTATTTACACTACAACAGCTGGATGGATATCGGCTTCTTTACCCCGTACTCCGAGCAGGACGTGCTGGGGCGGATGGATGAATGGAATAAGGAATTTATCACCGGGCGCGGCGTGGCGCTGGATGCGTTCCTGCTTGACGATGGCTGGGATGACCTGACCGGACGCTGGCTGTTTGGCCCGGCATTCAGCAACGGTTTTAGCAAAGTTCGGGAAAAAGCCGACAGCATGCACAGCTCCGTTGGACTGTGGCTCTCGCCGTGGGGTGGATATAACAAACCGCGCGACACTCGCGTCTCGCATGCAAAAGAGTACGGTTTCGAAACGGTAGACGGGAAGCTGGCGCTGTCAGGCCCAAACTATTTTAAAAACTTCAATGAGCAGATCGTTAAGCTAATTAAAAACGAGCACATTACCTCGTTCAAGCTGGACGGGATGGGTAATGCCAATTCGCATATTAAGGGCAGCCCGTTCGCCTCGGATTTTGACGCCTCTATCGCTCTGCTGCACAACATGCGCAGCGCCAACCCGAATCTGTTTATTAACCTGACGACAGGTACCAACGCCAGCCCGTCCTGGCTGTTCTACGCTGATTCCATCTGGCGCCAGGGCGATGACATCAACCTGTACGGTCCCGGCACGCCGGTGCAGCAGTGGATGACCTACCGCGATGCGGAAACGTACCGCTCCATTGTTCGCAAAGGGCCGCTGTTCCCGTTGAACTCGCTGATGTACCACGGGATCGTTAGCGCGGAAAACGCCTATTACGGGCTGGAGAAGGTGCAAACGGACAGCGACTTTGCCGATCAGGTCTGGAGCTACTTCGCCACCGGAACCCAGCTGCAGGAGCTGTATATCACCCCTTCAATGCTGAATAAGGCGAAGTGGGACACCCTGGCGCGGGCCGCGAAGTGGTCGCGGGAAAACGCCGGCGTGCTGGCGGATACACACTGGATTGGTGGCGATCCAACCGCGCTGCAGGTTTACGGCTGGGCATCCTGGAGCAAGGACAAAGCGATTCTCGGCTTGCGTAACCCGTCGGATAAGCCGCAAAGCTACTACCTGGATTTAACAAAAGATTTTGAAATCCCGACAGGAAACGCGGCGCAGTTTCGTCTGAAAGCGGTGTACGGCAGTAATTCAACCGTACCGGAGGAGTATAAAAACGCGGTGGTGATTACGCTGCAGCCGCTGGAAACGCTGGTGTTTGAGGCGGTACCAGTTAGCTAAAACACGCATAACGATCTGCAGGCCGGGTTAGGCGCAGCCGCCACCCGGCAAAACAGGCGGCAGGGGCTTACTCCCCCTGCTGCTCCAGCGCATGCTTATACAGCGCATTTTTCTTCACGCCGTGAATTTCCGCCGCCAGCGCTGCGGCCTTCTTCAGCGGCAGTTCCGCCTGCAGCAGCGCCAGCGTGCGCAGCGCGTCGGCTGGTAGCGCGTCTTCCTGCGCCTTATGCCCTTCGACAATCAGCACCATTTCGCCCTTGCGGCGGTTTTCGTCTTCCTTCACCCACGCCAGCAGTTCACCCACTGGGGCGCCGTGAATGGTTTCCCAGGTTTTGGTCAGCTCGCGCGCCAGCACCACGTAGCGGGCTTCTCCCCACACGGTCACCATATCTTCCAGGCTCTCCAGCAGGCGGTGCGTGGATTCGTAGAAAACCAGGGTGCGCGGTTCCGCTTCCAGATCTTTTAACACGTCACGGCGGCCTTTGGATTTAGCAGGCAGGAAGCCTTCATAGCAGAAACGGTCAGACGGCAGACCCGCCGCGCTCAGCGCAGCAATGGCAGCGCACGGCCCCGGCAGCGGCACAACGCGAATACCGGCTTCACGACAGGTACGCACCAGGTGATAGCCGGGATCGTTGATCAGCGGCGTACCGGCATCGGAGACCAGGGCAATGTTCTGTCCCTCTTTCAGCTTCGCCACCAGCGTTTCGGCTTTTTGTTGCTCATTGTGATCGTGCAGAGCAAACAAACGGGCATTAATCGCGAAATGTTGCAGCAGTAAGCCGGTGTGGCGGGTATCTTCAGCAGCAATTAAATCAACAGCTTGCAGTACGGTGAGCGCACGTTGGGTAATATCAGACAAATTCCCGATAGGAGTAGGTACAATATAAAGCTGGCCTTGAGAATTATCTGCCGTTTCGTGTTGTTTCATTGTTTCGTCCGTATTGCCGATTTAATATTGAGCATTGCGTAAAAAAAATCACTGGATACAGTATGGTACCGTTAACGTTTCTTCGAAAAAAAGCCACGCGCAGCGTGCCGCTTCTGCTGGCAGCCCTGATCTTTGCAGGCTGTGGCACCCAGGCACCTGACCAGAGCACCGCCCATCTTCAGGGTTCTGCTCAGGCTGATTCTGGCTTTTATCTGCAACAAATGTCGCAGAGTTCAAATGATACCAAGACCAACTGGCAATTACTCGCCATTCGTGCACTGCTGAAAGAGGGTAAAACCCAGCAGGCAGCCGAACTGTTTAACCAGTTGCCAAAAGATCTTAACGACGCCCAGCGTCGTGAGCAGAGCCTGCTCTCTGCCGAGCTGAAGGTCGCACTGAAAGATTACGCCGCCGCGAAGAAGATCCTCGGGGATATTGACGTGAGCGCGCTGGATAAAAATCAGCAGGCTCGCTTCTGGCAGGCGGGCATTACCGCGGAGCAGGGGCGCCCTTCCCTGACGCTGCTCCGCGCCCTCGTCGCGCAAGAGCCACTGCTCGGCGGTGCCGACAAGCAGAAAAATATCGATGCCACCTGGCAAGCGCTTGCCTCGATGACCCAGGAACAGGCGCAGGCGCTGGTCATCAACGCCGATGAAAACGTCCTTCAGGGCTGGCTGGATCTGCAGCAGATGTGGTTTAACAACCGCAGCGATCCAAAGATGCTGAAAGCCGGTATTACCGACTGGCAGACGCGCTACCCGCAAAACCCGGGTGCGAAAATGCTGCCAACCCAACTGGTGAACGTGCAGAACTTTAAGCCAGCGTCCACCAGCAAAATCGCTCTGCTTCTGCCGCTCAACGGCCAGGCGGCGGTGTTTGGCCGTACCATTCAGCAGGGCTTTGAAGCCGCGAAAAACGGTACCACCTCGGTAACCGGCAGCGCGGTTCCCGCGCAGGCGGCCCAGGCGGCTAACGTGAATGATGTGGTCAGCCCGTCCGCAGCGGAGACCAGCGACCTGACCACGGCGCAAGCGCCGGCGCAGGGTACGATGCAAAACCCGGTGACGGCTCCGGCAGCCCCGGCTACTACAGCACCCGCTACTCAGGCTCCGGCCGAGACGCAATCGGCGCCAGCGTCTGACGCAACGGCAGAACAGACTCAACCGCAGCCTGCACAACCCGCGGCCCAACCTGCTGCGCAGCCGCAGGCCGTGGCAACCACCAGCGCTAATCCGGGCGCTGAGTTGAAAATTTACGACACCAGCTCGCAGCCGCTTGACCAGGTTCTGGCGCAGGTTCAACAGGACGGGGCGAGCATCGTTGTCGGTCCGCTGCTGAAAAACAACGTGGAAGAGCTGATGAAGAGCAATACCACGCTGAACGTGCTGGCGCTCAACCAGCCTGAGCAGGTTCAGAACCGAGCCAATATTTGCTACTTTGCGCTTTCCCCTGAAGATGAAGCCCGCGATGCGGCGCGCCATATTCACGAGCAGGGTAAGCAGGCTCCGCTGCTGCTCATCCCACGCAGCGCGTTGGGCGATCGCGTGGCCAATGCCTTTGCCGATGAGTGGCAGAAGCTCGGCGGCGGCGTGGTGCTGCAGCAGAAATTCGGTTCCGTCTCTGAACTGCGCGCGGGCGTCAACGGCGGGGCGGGTATCGCGCTTAACGGTAGCCCGGTCACCGCAAGCCTGCCGCAGCAGCAGAGCGTGACGATTGGCGGCCTGACGATCCCTGCCCCACCTACCGATGCGCAGATTAGCGGTGGCGGCAAAGTGGATGCGGCCTATATCGTTGCCACGCCGCAGGAGATCGCCTTTATCAAACCGATGATCGCGATGCGTAACGGCAGCCAGAGCGGCGCAACGCTCTACGCCAGCTCGCGCAGCGCGCAGGGCACCGCAGGCCCGGATTTCCGTCTGGAAATGGACGGTCTGCAGTACAGCGAAATCCCGATGCTGGCAGGCAGCAACCCGGCGCTGATGCAGCAGGCGCTAAGTACCGTACGTAACGATTATTCACTGGCGCGTCTGTATGCGATGGGTGTCGATGCCTGGGCGCTGGCGAACCACTTTACCCAGATGCGTCAGGTGCCGGGCTTTGAGCTTAACGGCAACACCGGCGATCTGACCGCGACTCAGGACTGCGTGATCAACAGGAAGTTATCATGGCTCAAATACCAGCAGGGGCAAATCGTCCCGGCCAGTTAAGCCGTAAAGAGACCGGCGATGCGTGGGAGTTAAAGGCGCGTCGCTGGCTTGAAGGCAAAGGACTGCGCTTTATCGCCGCTAACGTCCGCGGGCGCGGCGGCGAAATCGACCTGATCATGAAAGACGGTCAGGTCATCGTGTTTGTAGAAGTCCGCTTTCGACAGTCCTCCCGTTTTGGCGGTGCTGCCGCCAGCGTGACGCTCGCCAAACAACATAAATTATTACAGACTGCCCACTTGTGGCTTGCCCGCCATAATGGGAGCTTTGATACTGTGGATTGCCGGTTCGATGTGATAGCCTTCACCGGAAATGAGATCGAATGGCTTAAAAACGCTTTTGGCGAAGACGCATAATTAAGATTTAAAAGGGATAACGTGCTCGAAAGAATTAAAGTGTGCTTCACAGAAAGCATCCAGACTCAGATTGCCGCGGCGGAAGCCCTTCCGGATGCTATCTCGCGTGCCGCAATGACGCTGGTACAATCCCTGCTTAATGGCAACAAAATCCTCTGTTGTGGCAACGGCACGTCAGCCGCCAACGCACAGCATTTTGCTGCCAGCATGATCAATCGCTTTGAAACAGAACGCCCGAGTTTACCCGCCATTGCACTTAACACCGATAATGTGGTCTTAACGGCGATTGCTAACGATCGTCTGCATGACGAAATTTATGCAAAGCAGGTGCGAGCCCTGGGTCACGCCGGAGATGTGCTGCTGGCCATCTCCACGCGCGGCAATAGCCGGGATATTGTCAAAGCCGTTGAAGCCGCCGTCACCCGCGACATGACTATCGTGGCCTTAACCGGCTATGACGGGGGTGAGCTGGCGGGTCTGCTCGGGCCGCAGGATGTGGAAATCCGCATTCCTTCTCACCGGAGCGCGCGTATTCAGGAGATGCATATGCTCACGGTGAACTGCTTATGTGATTTGATCGATAACACGCTTTTCCCTCACCAGGATGATTAAGGAGTTCTTATGAAGGCTTTATCGACCCTCGCAGTCCTTATGTCTGCATTACTGCTTCAGGGATGTATCGCTGCGGCCGTTGTGGGCACCGCTGCAGTGGGTACCAAAGCAGCGACCGATCCGCGCTCTGTGGGGACGCAGGTAGATGACGGTACGCTGGAGCTGCGCGTCAACAGCGCGCTGTCGAAAGACGAACAAATCAAGAAAGAGGCGCGTATCAACGTGACGGCTTATCAGGGCAAAGTGCTGCTGGCAGGCCAGGCGCCGAATATGGAGCTCGCCTCGCGTGCGAAACAGATTGCGATGGGCGTCGAAGGGACCACAGAGGTGTTTAACGAAGTGCGCCAGGGCAAGCCAATTGGCCTGGGTGACGCCTCTTCTGATACCTGGATCACCACCAAAGTGCGTTCCCAGCTGCTGGGCTCGGACCAGGTGAAATCATCCAACGTGAAAGTGACGACTGAAAACGGCGAAGTGTTCCTGCTGGGTCTGGTGACCGAACGTGAAGGGAAAGCGGCGGCCGATATCGCCAGCCGGGTGAGCGGCGTGAAGCACGTCACCACCGCGTTTACTTACATCAAATAAAAAAATCCCCTCGCTTGAGGGGATTTTTTTGTAGGCCCGGTAAGCGCTAGCGCCACCGGGCTTTTTTTACATCAACGCAATACTGCCCACCATCACCCCGCTCAACGCCACCAGCCCTGCGGTCAGCCACAGCGCTTTGGCCGGGAACGACTTACGCAGCATGATAAGCGACGGCAGGCTGATCGCCGGCAGCGTAATCAGCAGCGCCAGCGCCGGCGCAGTGCCCATACCGGCCAGCATCATGGTCTGAACAATCGGGATCTCCGCCGCCGTTGGGATCACAAACAGACAGCCTGCAACGGCCATCGCAATGACCCACATCAGCGTGTTGTCGATAGCGCCATCCGCATGCGGGAAGAGCCAGACGCGCGCCGCCCCCAGAACCAGTACCGCCAGGATATAGACCGGGATGGTGCTCCAGAAAAGCTGCCATAGCGCCCTGCCCCAGCGCACAAAGAATTCCCCCTGCGGCTCGCTGACGTCCAGCTCAACGGCTGCGGGTTCTGCGGCAGTATCCTTCACCAGTTTTTGCACCAGCGTCGCCACCACCAGTACGGTCAGTAGCCCGGCGACCAGACGGATGAACGCAAAATGCCAGCCCAGCACAAAGCCCATAAACACCAGCGTTGCCGGGTTAAGCAGCGGGTTCCCCATCCAGAACGCCAGCGCGCCGCCCATCGACACGCGCTGACGGCGCATCCCTGCGGCCACGGGCGCGGCGCAGCAGGAACACATCATGCCCGGCAGAGAGAAAATCGTCCCCAGCAGCGTGCCCTGAAAGCGCGGCTGCCCGAGGGTTTTCACCAGCCAGTAGCGCGGGATAAGCACCTGAATCAGTGACCCCAGGATCACGCCTAAGACGGCGGCCTTCCAGACGGCAAGGAAGTAGACCATGGCGTAGTCCCACGCCGCCTGAAGCGGGCTGGAATCAGCCTGTGCGAGAATAGATTTACCGATGCTGTGCGTTTCGGCGGCGGTGAAGGCTTTGCCGTAGTACGGCTGCCATTTCACGTACCAGAGGCCAACAATGACCACGAGAAAGAAGAGTGCGGGCTTCCACCACTGAACAGGTGTTGCCGCCTGAGATGAAGACTGACCAGTCATAGCATTCCCCGGAGAGTATTAGGTTATTAGCCGGGGGAGTTTACGCCTCGCCCTGAGCGATTTCACGCAGTTTTGCCGAAGGGATAATGTTTACGCCCGCTTTCGACGGGGCCAGCCCCTCTTTTAACATCGCGCGCGCGACGTCCCGTGCCTCGATGGATTTCCAGTTGCCGGGAAGAATGCGAAACAGCGGGGCAAATATCGACTCGTTAAACCGGCGTTCGTCCCGGTGGCCGATCAGCATCGAGGGGCGCACAATCGTCAGCTGCTCCCATTTCTGCGCAATCAGCGCATCCTCCATCTTGCCCTTCACCTTGTTGTAGAAGAAAGGCGACCCGGCACTGGCGCCCAGCGCGCTGACCACCAGAAAATGTTTGGCCCCCAGCTTTTTCGCCGTGAGCGCGGTATCCACCACCAGCGTATAGTCGGCGTGGATAAATGCCTCTTTGCTGCCCGCCTCCCGCCGCGTGGTGCCCAGACAGCAAAAGGCGATATCAATGGGATCCTGCACCTGCGCCAGCGCGTCGGTCAGCTGAGGATCGTGCGGATTAAAGACGCCGGATATGTCCGCCAGCGGTCGACGCGTCGGTGCGGCGATATAGTTCACGCGGCGATCCTGAATCAGCAGCCGCAGCAGATGATCGCCCACTAACCCGGTAGCACCTGTAATCAATACCTGACTCATCTTTTCCCCTTTACAGAATTGTCCGTTTGCGAACTCAGCGTCGTCGACCACACTTAGAAGTCTGTTACGGGTAAGTATTTACCACAAGCGGAGAAAAATCAGTCTGAAGCCAAAACAACGGAGGAAGCATGGGCAAGAAAATCGCAGTCTTGATTACCGACGAGTTTGAAGATTCAGAATTCACCTCTCCAGCAGAGGCGTTCCGCAAGGCGGGACATGAGGTCATCACCATTGAGAAAGAGGCGGGTAAAACGGTGACAGGCCATAAGGGCGAGGCGACCGTAACCATCGATGAAACCATCGATAACGTGAGTCCCTCAGATTTTGACGCCCTGCTGTTACCCGGCGGCCATTCCCCGGATTCCTTGCGCGGGGACGAGCGCTTCGTGACCTTCACCCGGGACTTTGTCTCCACCGGCAAACCGGTCTTTGCCATCTGCCACGGCCCGCAGCTGCTCATCAGCGCAGACGTGGTCCGCGGGCGTAAGCTTACCGCCGTGAAACCGATCGTTATCGATCTGAAAAATGCGGGGGCCGAGTTTTACGATCAGGAGGTGGTCAACGACAAAGACCAGCTGATCACCAGCCGAACCCCGGACGATCTCCCGGCGTTTAACCGCGAAGCGCTACGCCTGCTCGGCGCGTAACCAGTGCAGCTTCTTGCCAAAGCCCAGGGTGTTGTCGGTAAATTTCAGCTCATCGAGGCGGATTTCCCACACCGGGGCTTTTAGCGCAGCGGCAACGGGAAAGCGGCGCGTGTAGAGCTTACGGCGCGCGTCGCTCTCTTCACCATCCAGACGACGGATCTCCCCTTTAAACTGCACGCCGCGGATCAGCGCTACCGTTTTCGGCTGGCCGTTTACCGTCCCCGCCACCTTTGCCTGCTGGCCGGTCATCTGCGCATGCCGCGTTTTGTCTTCGCTCATGACATAAAAAGCCACGCGCTCAGGATCGTAGTAGTAAAACGCATTTGCGCACCACATTTCCCCCTCGTCATAGACGCACCAGGTGACAACGTGCTGCTTTGCCAGCCAGCGGTTAATGGCGGCCAGTGTTTCCATTTTCGTTCTCTCTCATGCTATGGTGCGTTCACCTTAACATACTGAATCCGTTTACCGTGTGCTGGTTTCTCTATCTTGTCCGAACCGCTGATAACGCCCTCTACACCGGGATCACCACCGATGTGGCGCGGCGTTTTTTACAACATCAAACGGGGAAAGGGGCAAAAGCGCTGCGGGGGAAAGGGGAATTACAGCTCGCCTTCTCAGCGGCAGTCGGCGACCGATCGCTGGCGCTCAGGCTGGAATACCGCATCAAGCAGCTGACGAAGCGCCAGAAAGAGCGCCTCGTGACCGGAGACGGCTCCTTTGAGGCGCTACGCGAGAGCCTGATTAAAAGCGATTGAAATGGTCGTGATACTCGACCAGGCCGTTGACGCCGTTGAGCGCGTCGTCCGCCAGGCGGTGGACCTGGAAAGCGGATTCCGTACCCGGCCAGCGACAGCGCAGATCGTAATGCGCGGCCTGCTCAAAGCCTAAACGGCCATAGAACGCCGGATCGCCCAGCGTGACAACGGCTGCATAGCCAAACTCATTGAGCGAATCCAGCCCTTCATAGACCAGCTGGCGCGCCAGACCTTGCCCGCGATAGCTTTCATCTACCGCCAGCGGCGCCATGCCGACCCACTGCAGCTCTTCGCCCTGAACGATGACCGGACTGAAGGCAACATAGCCCACCACCTGACCTTCGTCATCGGTGGCAACCAGCCCCAGCGTAATCAGGCCGTCTTCGCGAAGGTCGTGGACCAGTTGGGCTTCGGCATCGCTCGCAAAGGCGCGGCGTAACAACGCATCGATCCCCGGCGCATCAATCCCAATTTCGACTCGAATCAGCATGGCTCACCTACTGAAGTGTGTTTACCGTCCGGCGGGGTTTTCAGCCCGGCCTCAACGAAATCTGCCACTTGCATTAACATCACGCGCAGCCCTTTCGGCATCTGCTCCAGCTCAATGGCATCCATTAAATTCTTCACGTACAGGCCCAGCTCCGTGTCGCCTTCAATCATCAGACGGCGCTGGAAGAAGAGCGTATCCGGATCCTGCTTGCGCGCGGCGATCATCAGCAGATCGCTGGCGTTGGCGCTAAAGCTCACATCCGCGTCGGCGGATTCGCGTACGATCAGCTGGTCATTCTCAACGGAGGTAAACCAGCTCAGCCCGATGTCACGCACCTCAATGCTTAACCAGCGGCCTTCCAGGAACTCCAGCTCGCCGTCCTGCAGCGCCTGGCGGAACTGCCAGCTCAGGACCTGCTCCAGCACCTGGCGTTTAAGCGCGAACGGCGCCAGCCTGACCGGCACGCTCAGCATTGATGGACCAAATTGTACGAGACGTGAACGCAGTTTATCCAGCACGAGCTTTACTCCCTGATATCTATAGTCCTGCTATTTTGCCATATCCGAAGCACAACATAGCGGCGTAAATCAACAAACCGTCGTCAGCCGTACCTCATTATTGGTGTCATCAATACGCCATTAGCTGCCTTAAATCAAAAATTGTCGCGTATGGGTTAATTAAAATCCCAGCTCGTTAACAATTTTGCGATCGACTACATCAGGATAAATTATGGAGCTGCTCTGCCCTGCCGGAAACCTTCCGGCGCTTAAGGCGGCCATCGAAAATGGGGCCGATGCGGTCTATATCGGGCTGAAGGATGATACCAACGCCCGCCATTTTGCTGGCCTCAACTTTACGGAGAAAAAGCTTCAGGAAGCCGTTAACTTCGTTCACCAGCACCGCCGCAAGCTGCATATCGCCATCAATACCTTTGCTCATCCTGACGGCTATGCCCGCTGGCAGCGCGCGGTGGATATGGCGGCACAGCTGGGTGCCGATGCGCTGATCCTGGCCGACCTCGCCATGCTTGAGTATGCGGCAGAACGCTATCCCCATATTGAGCGCCACGTCTCTGTTCAGGCATCTGCCACCAACGAAGAGGCGGTGCGTTTTTATCATCAACACTTTGACGTGGCCCGCGTGGTGCTGCCGCGCGTGCTCTCTATTCATCAGGTTAAGCAACTCGCGCGCGTCACGCCAGTGCCACTGGAAGTTTTTGCCTTTGGCAGCCTGTGCATCATGGCTGAAGGCCGTTGCTATCTTTCCTCTTATTTAACCGGTGAATCGCCGAATACCGTCGGGGCCTGCTCTCCTGCCCGCTTTGTCCGCTGGCAGCAAACCCCACAGGGGCTGGAATCCCGCCTGAATGAGGTGCTGATCGACCGCTACCAGGACGGTGAAAACGCCGGTTATCCAACCCTGTGTAAAGGCCGCTATCTGGTCGACGGCGAGCGCTATCACGCGCTGGAGGAGCCGACCAGCCTCAATACGCTGGAGCTACTGCCGGAACTTCTGGCGGCCAATATTGCCTCGGTGAAAATCGAAGGACGTCAGCGTAGCCCGGCCTACGTGAGCCAGGTAGCGAAAGTGTGGCGTCAGGCCATCGACCGCTGCATGGCGGATCCGCAGAACTACGCTCCACAGCAGGCCTGGATGGAAACGCTTGGTTCGATGTCCGAAGGCACACAAACCACGCTTGGCGCGTATCACCGTAAATGGCAGTGAGATCATCATGAAATATTCATTAGGACCGGTGCTCTACTACTGGCCAAAAGGGACGCTGGAAGATTTTTACCAACAGGCCGCGACCAGCAGCGCCGACGTGATTTACCTCGGCGAAGCGGTGTGCAGCAAGCGCCGCGCCACAAAAGTGGGCGACTGGCTGGATATGGCGAAAGGCCTGGCCGGAAGCGGCAAGCAGGTAGTGCTCTCCACGCTCGCGCTTGTGCAGGCGTCGTCCGAACTGGGCGAGCTGAAGCGCTACGTTGAAAACGGCGAGTTCCTGCTGGAAGCGAGCGATCTGGGCGTGGTGAACATGTGCGCTGAACGCAAGCTGCCGTTTGTCGCGGGCCATGCCCTGAACTGCTACAACGCCGTAACCCTGCGCCTGCTGCTCAAACAGGGAATGACGCGCTGGTGCATGCCGGTAGAGCTCTCCCGCGACTGGCTGGCAAACCTGCTTAAACAGTGCGACGAGCTGGGCATTCGCAATCAGTTTGAAGTGGAAGTGCTGAGCTACGGCCATCTGCCGCTGGCCTACTCCGCCCGCTGCTTCACCGCGCGCTCGGAAGACCGCCCGAAAGACGAATGCGAAACCTGCTGCATCAAGTACCCGAACGGACGCAGCATGCTGTCGCAGGAGAATCAGCAGGTATTTGTCCTCAACGGTATTCAGACCATGAGCGGCTATGTCTATAACCTCGGCAACGAGCTGGCGTCGATGGACGGGCTGGTGGACATGGTGCGTCTGTCACCGCTGGATACCGGCGTGTTCGCGATGCTGGACGCCTTCCGCGCCAATGAAAACGGCGCCGCTCCGCTGCCGCTGACGGCAAACAGCGACTGCAACGGCTACTGGAGACGTCTCGCCGGGCTGGAACTTCAGGCGTAAAAAAGGCTCACTTTGTTAACAACGGTTATCATTTTTTAATGCAGTATTAAAGATTGACCGTCGACAAAGTGAGCTGTTATGACTGACAAAACCATTCCGTTTTCGGTGCTGGATCTGGCGCCGATCCCTCAGGGCTCCTCGGCAAGAGAAGCCTTTTCGCACTCTCTGGATCTGGCTCAGCTGGCCGAAAAGCGTGGCTATCACCGCTACTGGCTGGCCGAGCACCACAATATGGTTGGCATAGCCAGCGCCGCCACCTCGGTTTTGATCGGCTATCTGGCGGCAAACACCACCACGCTACACCTGGGCTCCGGCGGCGTGATGCTGCCGAACCACGCCCCGCTGGTGATTGCCGAGCAGTTTGGCACCCTGAATACCCTCTATCCGGGGCGTATTGATTTGGGTCTTGGTCGTGCGCCGGGCAGCGATCAGCCAACCATGCGCGCCCTGCGTCGCCATATGAGCGGCGATATCGACAACTTCCCGCGCGATGTGGCCGAGCTGGTGGGCTGGTTCGACGCGCGCGATCCGAACCCGCACGTGCGCCCGGTGCCGGGCTACGGTGAGAAGATCCCGGTGTGGCTGTTGGGATCAAGCCTCTACAGCGCACAGCTCGCCGCGCAGCTTGGGCTGCCGTTTGCGTTTGCCTCCCACTTTGCACCGGATATGCTGCATCAGGCGCTGCATCTTTACCGAACGAACTTCAAACCGTCCGAGCGTCTTGAGAAGCCGTACGCAATGGTGTGTATCAACATCGTTGCGGCCGACAGCAATCGCGACGCGGAATTCCTGTTTACCTCAATGCAGCAGGCTTTTGTGAAGCTGCGTCGCGGTGAGACGGGGCAGCTTCCGCCGCCGGTGGAGAATATGCATCAGCGGTGGTCCGCCTCCGAGCAGTATGGCGTGCAGCAGGCCCTGAGCATGTCGCTGGTTGGCGATAAGGCGAAAGTGCGTCACGGGCTGGACGCGGTGCTGCGCGAAACGCAGGCGGATGAGATTATGGTTAACGGCCAGATTTTCGATCACCAGGCGCGTTTGCATTCGTTTGAACTGGCGATGCAGGTGAAAGAGGAGTTGGTGGGGTAGTTTTTTGCTTTTCTCCCTCTCCCTATGGGAGAGGGCCGGGGTGAGGGGGTCAACCCCTCGTTTTACTGATAAACGGGCAACAGGTTAAAACTCGACAACACGTGTACCAGTGCGTTACCAACGCCGAATACCAGAATCAGCGCAATCATCGGCTTACCGCCCCAGACGCGGAATTTTGGGCTGCCGAAGCGTTTACGTGATTTGCGCGCCAACAGCGCCGGCACAATCGCCGCCCAGATAGTTGCCGCCAGCCCTGCATAACCGATGGCGTACAGGAAGCCGTTCGGCCACAGCAGGCCGCCCACAATCGGCGGCAGGAAGGTCAGCAGCGCAGTTTTTAAACGCCCCATCGCAGAATCATCAAAGCCGAACAGATCCGCCAGATAGTCAAACAGGCCCAGCGTCACGCCCAGGAAAGAACTCGCCACCGCAAAGTTAGAGAAGATAACCAGCAGCAGATCCAGGCTGCGGCTGTTCAGCACGCCGCTCAGCGCCTGCACCAGCACGTCGATGTTACCGCCCTTCTGGGCAATGCCGATAAATTCCGGACGCGGGATGTTGCCCATCGTCCCCAGCAGCCAAATAACATACAGACCCAGCGCCAGCAGCGTGCCGTAGACCAGACACTTCACAATGGTGCGGGGATCTTTGCCGTAGTACTTCATCAGGCTCGGCACGTTACCGTGGTAACCGAACGACGCCAGACAGAACGGCAGCGTCATCAGCAGGTACGGCGTGTAGGAGGTGTTCACTTCGGCAACGTTAAACAGCGTGGCGGGCGTCACGTGCCCCAGAAGGCTGCCGAAGGTCAGGAAGAAGGTGATGACCTTAGCGCCTAATACAATCGCCGTCATGCGGCTCACCGCTTTGGTACTCATCCAGACGATAAACGCCACAGCCAGCGCAAAGCACAACCCAGCCAGACGCGCCGGAACGTTCAGCGACATCTCCGAGAAGGTGTGATGCAGAATCGAGCCGCTCGCCGAAATATACGCGTAGGTCAGGATATAGAGCACAAACGCGATGGACAGCCCGTTCACCAGGTTCCAGCCTTTACCCAGCAGATCTTTGGTGATGGTGTCGAAGCTGGAGCCAATGCGGTAGTTCAGGTTTGCCTCAAGGATCATCAGCCCGGAATGGAGCATGCAGAACCAGGTAAAGACCAGCGCCGCCAGCGACCAGAAGAACCACGCACCGGACATGACCACGGGCAGGGAAAACATCCCGGCACCTATAATGGTTCCGCCGATGATCACCACGCCGCCAAGCAGCGAGGGTGACGTTTGGGTGGTGGTTAGTGTCGCCATACAGCCTTTTCTCCAGTCAATCATGCGGTTCTGCATTTTAATGTGACGCACTGTACCAGTACAAGAGTACAAAAGGAATAAAAAAAGCCCCGATAACGTATATCGGGGCTGTATATTTTACTTTACGTCAGAAGCGAAAGGCTTACGCGTCACCGAAACGACGGCGGCTGGTGCCTTCTTCACGACGTGGGCCACGGTTTTCGCGACGCTCGCCGGAGAAACGACGACCTTCACCACCGCGACCTTCGCTGCGGCCGCCTTCACGACGCTCACCACCGAAGCTGCGACCACCGCCACGACGTTCACCACCGCGGTCAGGGCGTGGCTGTGCATCACCCATCAGCTGCATGTTCATCGGCTTGTTCAGGATGCGGGTACGCGTAAAGTGCTGCAGCACTTCGCCCGGCATGCCTTTTGGCAGCTCGATGGTGGAGTGAGATGCGAACAGCTTGATGTTACCGATGTAACGGCTGCTGATGTCGCCTTCGTTAGCGATCGCGCCAACGATGTGACGAACTTCAACGCCATCATCACGGCCCACTTCAATGCGGTACAGTTCCATGTCACCCGCGTCACGACGTTCACGACGTGGACGGTCTTCACCACCACGCTCTGGACGGTCACCGCGTGGGCCACGGTCATTACGGTCGCCACGACGTTCAAAGCGATCGTCACGGTCACGGAATTCACGCTTAGGACGCATCGGCGCATCTGGTGGCACGATCAGGCTACGTTCACCCTGAGCCATTTTCAGCAGTGCTGCGGCCAGGGTTTCCATGTCCAGCTCTTCGCCTTCAGCAACAGGCTGAATCTGCGACAGCAGCGCGCGATACTGATCCAGATCGCTGCTTTCCAGCTGCTGCTGTACTTTCGCGGCGAATTTTTCCAGACGGCGTTTGCCCAGCAGCTCTGCGTTTGGCAGGTCAGCTTCTGGAATGGTCAGCTTCATGGTGCGTTCAATGTTACGCAGCAGACGACGCTCGCGGTTCTCAACGAACAGCAGCGCGCGGCCAGCACGACCCGCACGACCGGTACGGCCGATACGGTGAACGTAAGACTCGGAATCCATCGGGATGTCGTAGTTTACAACCAGGCTGATACGCTCAACGTCCAGACCACGTGCTGCCACGTCGGTTGCAATCAGGATATCCAGACGACCGTCTTTCAGACGCTCCAGAGTCTGCTCACGCAGGGCCTGGTTCATGTCGCCGTTCAGCGCTGCGCTGTTGTAGCCGCTACGCTCCAGGGCTTCAGCCACTTCCAGGGTCGCGTTTTTGGTACGAACGAAGATAATCGCCGCATCAAAATCTTCTGCTTCCAGGAAACGTACCAGCGCTTCGTTTTTGCGCATGCCGTACACAGACCAGTAGCTCTGGCTGATGTCCGGGCGAGTGGTTACGCTGGACTGAATACGCACTTCCTGAGGATCTTTCATGAAGCGCTTGGTGATACGACGAATCGCTTCAGGCATGGTGGCAGAGAACAGCGCGGTCTGATGACCGTCCGGGATCTGCGCCATGATGGTTTCGACGTCTTCGATGAAGCCCATACGCAGCATTTCATCTGCTTCATCCAGTACCAGGCCGCTCAGTTTAGAGAGGTCCAGAGTACCGCGCTTCAGGTGATCCAGCAGACGGCCCGGCGTGCCGACAACAATCTGTGGGCCCTGGCGCAGGGCGCGTAACTGCACGTCATAACGCTGGCCGCCGTACAGGGCTACCACGTTTACGCCGCGCATATGTTTAGAGAATTCCGTCATGGCTTCTGCAACCTGAACAGCCAGTTCACGGGTTGGAGCCAGGACGAGGATCTGCGGTGCACGCAGGTCCGGATCAATGTTGTTCAGCAGCGGCAGCGAGAATGCTGCAGTTTTACCGCTACCAGTCTGGGCCATGCCCAGCACGTCACGACCAGAAAGCAGGTGTGGGATACACTCAGCCTGGATCGGAGATGGTTTTTCGTAACCCAGATCGTTAAGGGCTTCAAGGATAGGAGCCTTCAGGCCCAGATCTGCAAAAGTGGTTTCGAATTCAGCCATGTAGTACAAGTGCCTCGATATTAATGGCGGCCAGTCTACTTAGCTCATCGTGAAAATGATTAGCAATTTTCATTGAAAAGTGTGAACCGGCTCAAAGTAGGTGTATTGACGAACAACAACGCCCTCACCAGTTAAGGTGATGGCAATCAAAAGATTACGGGCTGATGTTTATGTCGTCAGCTATTGCTGGTCCGATTCTGCCAGGTCGTCATGCTCCTGGCCCAAGAGCGATAATTCCAACAATGCATAACGGTGCTCAACGAAGTTGTGTACGTTGTTAGCAACCGCTAATTTGAACAGTGCCGTAGCGCTGTCCATATCCCCCAGACTTAGGTAGTACTTACCTAAATAGAAGTTGGTTTCACTGAGATGCTCAGCGAGCGAGGTGTTATCCGTTGCGTCCGCCTTGAGGCGTTCCATCAGCGTTGCTTCGCTAATGTTGCCCAGGTAGAACTCGACAATGTTCCATCCCCACTGTTCCTTGTCCGATTTATCGAAGCGCTGTTTCAGTGCCTCTTTTGCCTGCTTCTCATCGAGCTTCCGCTCAACGATGTAAAGCCACAGGCTACGGAAAGGATCATTAGGATCGTCTTGATAAAACGCCAGCAGATCATCTTGCGCTAACTTATCACGACCGCCGTAATACAATGCGATACCGCGATTCAAGTGCGCGTAGTTGTAAGTTGGATCAAGCTCAAGTACAGAATCAAACGCTTCATAGGCAGCATCAAAATTGCCTGCCTGCGTTAAATAAATGCCTAAGTAATTGAATACTTCAGGCATATCAGGTCGGATAGCCAGCGCTTGTGAAAAATCATTTCGCGCCAATGCCCTCAGACCGAGACTATCATACAACACTCCGCGCTCATATAAAAGCTGTGCGCGTTCTTCATCGGTTAAAGCCCGACTGGCAAGTATTTGTTCCATGCGTGCCAGAATCACTTCCTGCTGCAAAGTCGGTTGCAATGGCACTGCGAGGACTTCGCTCTTACGCCAGGCAGAGTTGCTGCATCCTGCCAGCGTTAAAGCTGTCGCAACGAAACACCAGCGCAAAAAAGGCTTCATTTCCCACTCCCGAAGACAACTATTGGATGAACGTCCTGTCCCCCGGCGGCTTAACAAGGCGTCCTGCCTGATAATAGGCCCTCCGCAAAGCGGAGGGCAAATGGCAACTTACTCGCCTTGCTGTTCTGCTGCCTGTGCTTCTGGCGCAGCAGCTGGCTGAGACTGCTCGGTTGCTTCTTTAATGCTCAGACGGATACGGCCCTGGCGATCAACTTCCAGAACTTTCACCGGTACTTCCTGACCCATCTGCAGGTAATCGGTCACTTTCTCAACGCGCTTGTCAGCGATCTGAGAGATGTGAACCAGACCTTCTTTACCGCCACCGATGGCAACGAACGCGCCAAAGTCAACGATACGGGTCACTTTACCTGCGTAGACGCGGCCCACTTCGATCTCTGCCGTGATTTCTTCGATGCGACGGATCGCGAATTTCGCTTTCTCGCCGTCGGTTGCTGCGATCTTCACAGTACCGTCATCTTCGATTTCGATCGTGGTGCCAGTCTCTTCGGTCAGCGCACGGATTACGGAACCGCCCTTACCGATAACATCTTTGATCTTATCTGGGTTGATCTTGATGGTGTGGATACGTGGAGCGAACTGAGAAATGTCGCCACGCGGCGCGTTAATCGCCTGTTCCATCACGCCCAGGATGTGCAGACGAGCACCTTTAGCCTGGTTCAGAGCAACCTGCATGATCTCTTTGGTGATACCTTCAATTTTGATATCCATCTGCAGCGCAGAGATACCTTCGCGGGAACCCGCTACTTTGAAGTCCATATCACCCAGGTGGTCTTCGTCACCCAGAATGTCAGACAGAACAACGAAGTTGTCGCCTTCTTTCACCAGGCCCATTGCGATACCCGCAACGGCGGCTTTGATTGGCACGCCTGCATCCATCAGCGCCAGAGAAGCACCACACACGGAAGCCATGGAAGAAGAACCGTTGGATTCGGTGATTTCAGAAACCACACGAACGGTGTACGGGAACTTGTCAGCTTCTGGCATTACTGCCAGCACGCCGCGCTTCGCCAGACGACCGTGACCAATTTCACGACGCTTCGGCGAGCCAACCATACCGGTTTCGCCTACGGAGTACGGAGGGAAGTTGTAGTGGAACAGGAAGCTGTCAGTGCGCTCGCCCATCAGTTCGTCGATGATCTGTGCGTCACGTGCAGTACCCAGGGTCGCGGTAACCAGCGCCTGCGTTTCGCCACGGGTGAACAGCGCGGAACCGTGAGTACGTGGCAGAACGCCAGTACGCACATCCAGACCACGGATCATGTCTTTTTCGCGGCCATCGATACGCGGCTCGCCTGCCAGTACACGGCTACGAACAACGTTTTTCTCGATAGCGTGCAGGATGTCGCTCAGTTCGTTAGCATCCAGCGCTTCGTCTTCAGCAACCAGCGTCGCGATAGTCTCAGACTTGATCACGTCAACCTGAGCGTAACGCTCCTGCTTGTCAGTGATGCGGTATGCATCGCTCAGACGAGATTCTGCCAGGGCTGCAACGCGTGCGTTCAGCGCGTCGTTTGCTGCTTCTGGCTGCCAGTCCCAACGTGGTTTACCGGCTTCTTTCACCAGGTCGTTGATGTTCTGGATAACGATCTGCTGCTGGTCGTGGCCAAATACCACAGCGCCCAGCATCTGGTCTTCGCTCAGCAGTTCAGCTTCGGATTCAACCATCAGTACAGCCGCTTCAGTACCCGCAACAACCAGGTCCAGCTTACTTTCTTTCAGCTCTTCCTGGGTTGGGTTCAGCACGTACTGGTCATTGATGTAGCCAACGCGCGCGGCACCGATTGGGCCATTGAATGGAATACCAGACAGTGACAGGGCAGCGGATGCGCCGATCATGGCAACGATGTCCGGGTTAACCTGTGGGTTAACGGAAACAACGGTCGCGATAACCTGTACTTCGTTAACGAAGCCTTCCGGGAACAGCGGACGAACCGGGCGGTCAATCAGACGCGCAATCAGCGTTTCGCCTTCGCTTGGACGGCCTTCACGACGGAAGAAACCACCTGGGATTTTACCGGCAGCGTAGGTACGCTCCTGGTAGTTAACGGTCAGCGGGAAGAAGTCCTGACCTGGTTTAGCTTTTTTCTGGCCAACAACGGTAACGAATACCGCAGTGTCATCCATGCTTACCATAACGGCAGCAGTAGCCTGACGTGCCATCATGCCGGTTTCCAGCGTGACGGTATGTTGACCATACTGGAATTTACGAACGATCGGATTCAGCAAAGTTCTGTCCTTTCTTAAATGTTTGACAGCACACCACCGGTGTGCTGTCGATTTGACCCGACCTTCTTCGCATCCTCGCGACTAATGACAACCAACACCCCCATGGGTGAAGCCTCTCATTAGCCGCGCGAACCTCTGCAATGAAGATCATTTATAGCAACAATACAATAGTTTCCAGTGAATTGCTGCCGTCTGGTTGAAAAAAGGGGCCATCAGGCCCCCTTTTCTGAAACTCGCAAGAATTAGCGACGCAGACCCAGACGCTCGATCAGCGCGGTGTAGCGTGCAACATCTTTACGTTTCAGGTAGTCGAGCAGTTTACGACGCTGAGAAACCATACGCAGCAGACCACGACGGCTGTGGTGATCTTTTTTGTGCTCTGCAAAGTGACCCTGCAGGTGGTTAATCTGTGCAGTCAGCAGTGCAACCTGAACTTCGGTAGAACCGCTGTCGTTAGTACCACGACCAAACTCAGAAACGATTTTAGCTTTAGCTTCAACGCTTAGAGACATTTTCAAACTCCAAAGTATAAAGAATGTAAGGATGCCGATCTCTAATTCAGCAATCCCATGTACGCCCCGCAGATTGTTAAACAATTTACCAGGCGTTAAGCGGCGATATTCTACTCGTCTCCCCTGCTTATCGCAAGGTGAGCCGTTACCACCGTCACGCGTCGACCGGATATTCGACGACCAGACGACGCGGCGCAACGCGCCCTTCGCCATCCATTTCGCCCATACCGATGAATTTCCCTTCGTCACCTTCGGTCACGCGTACCAGTCCTTCCAGCGGCGCTTCCGCCGTACGAACCGGGTTGCCGTTCTTAAAGTAAACGGACGATGTTAAAGGAAGATTAACAACCGGGAAGTCCGCTGCCGGACTGTCCATCGGCATCAGCAAGGGATCCAGCAAATCTGCCGGCGCGATCCCCTGCGCTTCCGCCTGTTCTACCAGCTCGCGCAGATGTTCCAGGGTCACCATCCGCTCCACCGGGTACTTGCTTACCGCCAGACGGCGCAGGTAAATCACATGCGCACCGCAGCCCAGCTTTTCACCGAGGTCGTCGATGATGGTGCGAATATAGGTCCCTTTCGAACAGTGTACTTCCAGCTCCAGCTCATCGCCTTCGTGGCGAATAAACAGCAGCTCATACACGGTTATCGGACGGGCTTCACGCGGGACATCAATGCCCTGGCGCGCATATTCGTAGAGCTTCTTGCCCTGATATTTCAGCGCCGAATACATCGACGGCACCTGCATCGTGTCTCCACGGAAGCTCTCCAGCGCAGCATCAAGCTGTTCCGCGCTGAACGTCACCGGACGCTCTTCCACCACCTGGCCATCCGCGTCGGAGGTATCCGTGCGCTGGCCCAGCTTAGCGATAACGCGGTAGCGCTTATCGGAGTCGAGCAGGTACTGGGAAAACTTTGTCGCCTCTCCCAGGCAGACCGGCAGCATGCCGGTTGCCAGCGGATCGAGCGCGCCGGTGTGGCCCGCACGGTTGGCGTTATAAATACGCTTAACTTTTTGCAGCACGTCGTTGCTGGAAGCGCCCTGGGGTTTATCCAGCAGCAGCACACCATGCACGTCGCGACCGCGACGACGAGGACGACTCATTAGTCCTCCTTGCTGTCGTCCGCCGGGTTAACACGACGCTCGTCGTCATGTTTAACCACGCTGGTCACCAGGTTGGACATACGCATACCTTCGACCAGCGAGTTGTCGTAGAAGAAGGTCAGCTCAGGCACGATACGCAGGCGCATCGCTTTGCCGAGCAGGGAGCGGATGAAACCAGAGGCTTCCTGCAGCGCTTTAATGCCGTTTTTCACTGCCGCTTCGTCCTGATCGTTCAGGAAGGTGACGAACACTTTTGCATAGGCCAAATCGCGGGACATTTCGACACCGGAAACGGTGGTCATCATGCCGACGCGCGGGTCTTTAATTTCACGTTGCAGAATGAGTGCGATCTCTTTCTGCATTTCCTGCGCTACGCGCTGAGGGCGACCAAATTCTTTCGCCATAATAAATTCTCCAGACAAAAAAGGGGCTAAAAGCCCCTTTTAAAATTATTGCCGGGTGGCGCTTCGCTTACCCGGCCTACGCTAGTTAATCTTCTAAGGATTTTGGGTTGCAACAAGGCGGCAAGCTCGTGAATCCCCGGGAGCATAGATAACTATGTGACCGGGGTGAACGAGCGCAGCCAACGCAGTGGCGGCCAAAAGCCGACGAAGATTAAGCGATGGTACGCTGAATTTCGATAATCTCGAACACTTCGATCATATCGCCAACGCGAACGTCGTTGTAGTTCTTCACGCCGATACCACATTCCATGCCGTTACGGACTTCGTTAACGTCATCTTTGAAGCGGCGCAGGGATTCCAGCTCGCCTTCGTAGATAACCACGTTGTCACGCAGTACGCGGATTGGGTTGTGACGCTTGATGTTACCTTCGGTAACCATACAGCCCGCGATCGCACCGAATTTCGGTGATTTGAACACGTCACGTACTTCAGCCAGACCGATGATCTGCTGTTTCAGCTCAGGAGACAGCATGCCGCTCATCGCTGCTTTCACTTCGTCGATCAGGTTATAGATGACGGAGTAGTAGCGCAGATCCAGGCTTTCGGCTTCAATTACTTTACGCGCAGATGCATCCGCACGAACGTTGAAGCCAACCAGGATAGCGTTGGAGGCAGCAGCCAGGGTCGCGTCGGTTTCGGTGATACCACCTACGCCAGAACCGATGATCTTCACTTTCACTTCGTCGGTAGACAGTTTCAGCAAGGAGTCGGAGATCGCTTCCACAGAACCCTGAACGTCGGCTTTCAGAACGATGTTCACTTCGTGAACTTCGCCATCGGTCATGTTGGCAAACATGTTCTCGAGTTTAGATTTCTGCTGACGAGCCAGTTTAACTTCACGGAATTTACCCTGACGATACAGTGCCACTTCACGCGCTTTCTTCTCGTCACGCACCACGGTCACTTCGTCACCGGCAGCCGGAACACCGGACAGACCCAGGATTTCCACTGGAATGGACGGACCTGCTTCCAGCACTTCCTGACCCAGTTCGTTACGCATCGCACGAACGCGACCGTATTCGAAACCGCACAGAACGATATCGCCTTTATGCAGCGTACCTTCGCGAACCAGAACGGTAGCAACCGGGCCACGTCCTTTATCCAGGAAGGATTCGATAACCGCACCGCTCGCCATACCGTTACGGATGGCTTTCAGCTCCAGAACTTCGGCCTGCAGCAGGATCGCGTCCAGCAGTTCGTCGATACCGGTACCCGCTTTCGCAGACACGTGTACGAACTGGCTTTCGCCGCCCCACTCTTCCGGCAGAATACCGTACTGGGAAAGTTCGTTTTTAACACGATCGGGATCCGCTTCTGGCTTATCGATCTTGTTCACTGCAACCACAACCGGCACACCTGCTGCTTTCGCGTGCTGGATAGCTTCGATGGTCTGCGGCATGACGCCGTCGTCTGCAGCAACAACCAGAACAACGATATCCGTCGCCTGAGCACCACGAGCACGCATTGAGGTAAACGCGGCGTGGCCTGGAGTATCCAGGAAGGTGATCATACCGTTGTCAGTTTCTACGTGGTAAGCACCGATGTGCTGGGTAATACCACCCGCTTCACCAGAGGCAACCTTAGTAGAACGAATGTAGTCAAGCAGAGAGGTTTTACCGTGGTCAACGTGACCCATGATGGTCACAACCGGTGCACGCGGTTCAGCCGCAGCACCAGTATCACGGTCGCTCATTACTGCTTCTTCCAGCTCGTTTTCACGACGCAGGATAACTTTGTGGCCCATCTCTTCAGCAACCAGCTGTGCGGTTTCCTGATCGATGACCTGGTTGATGGTCGCCATGGCACCCAGCTTCATCATTGCTTTGATGACCTGAGAGCCTTTAACCGCCATCTTGTTCGCCAGTTCGCCAACGGTAATGGTTTCGCCAATCACGACGTCACGGTTAACTGCCTGAGCCGGCTTCTGGAAGCCCTGCTGCAGCGCGGAACCTTTACGCTTGCCGCCTTTACCGCCGCGAACAGCAGCGCGTGCTTCTTCACGGTCAGCTTTGGATTCAGCGTGCTTGTTGCCTTTTTTCGCCGGACGCGCTGCTTTTGCATTACGACCACGGCCACGGCCGCCTTCTACTTCACGGTCGTTATCATCTTCAGCCTGACGCGCATGCTGAGAAGTGGTCACGTGATAGTCGCTGGTGTCTTCAGTCGGCTCAACGGTATTCACACCATTCTTCTCGTTTTCTTCTGCCATGCGGCGCGCTTCTTCGGCGACGCGGCGAGCTTCTTCTTCCAGCTTACGGCGGGCTTCTTCTTCCGCTTTACGCTTCAGCTCGGCAGCTTCATTTTCACGGCGGGCTTTTTCAGCCTGGGCGGTTTTGGTCATTTCGTCTGTCTGTTGATTGCTCACTTTGTCTTTTTCCGCAGCGTCACGCTTCACTTTATCACTTGCGTCGCGTTTCGCTTTTTCTGCGGCCTCACGTTCAGCTTTTAATTCTGCTTCACGTTTGGCGGCTGCTTCCGCCTCACGCTGAGCTTGTTCTTCCGCTTCACGCTGTGCCTGCTCTTCCGCGGCAAGGCGTTCTGCCTCTTGCGGATCACGTTTTACAAAGGTGCGCGTCTTGCGGACTTCAATTTGTACCGATTTGCTTTTGCCACCGGTACCAGGGATGTTTAACGTGCTGCGCGTTTTGCGCTGCAGCGTTAACTTGTCAGGCGTAGAACCGTGTTCACGGTTCAGGTGCGTTAACAAGGTTTGTTTTTCTTGCGCGGTCACCGAGTCATCAGCGGACTTCGGGATCCCTGCATCAGCAAATTGCTGTACCAGGCGGTCCACGGAGGTCTGAATCTCAGCAGCCAGCGATTTTACAGTTACATCAGTCATGCTGTTCCTTCCTGCTACAGTTTATTACGCTTCGTCGCCGAACCAGCAAATATTACGTGCGGCCATGATGAGCTCGCCGGCTTTCTCGTCGGTTAAACCTTCGATATCAGCCAGGTCATCAACGCCTTGCTCAGCGAGATCTTCCAGCGTACAAACACCACGGGCAGCCAGCTTGAACGCAATCGCACGATCAAGACCTTCCAGATTCAGCAGGTCATCAGCCGGCTTCTTATCGCCAAGGCTTTCTTCCTGAGCCAGTGCCAGGGTGGTCAGTGCGTTTTTAGCGCGTTCACGCAGGGCTTCAACGGTTGGTTCATCCAGACCGTCAATTTCCAGCAGCTCTTTCATTGGCACATAGGCCAGTTCTTCCAGCGTAGAGAATCCTTCTTCAACCAGAACAGTGGCGAAGTCTTCGTCAATATCCAGGTATTTAGTGAAGGTATCGATCGCCGCATGGGCTTCAGCCTGATGCTTAGCCTGCAGGTCATCAACGGTCATTACGTTGAGTTCCCAGCCGCTCAGCTGTGACGCCAGGCGTACGTTCTGACCGTTACGGCCGATTGCCTGCGCCAGGTTGCCCGCTTCAACAGCGATATCCATGGTGTGTTTGTCTTCGTCAACAACGATAGACGCCACATCAGCTGGAGCCATTGCGTTGATCACGAACTGCGCCGGGTTGTCATCCCACAGAACGATATCAATACGTTCGCCGCCCAGCTCAGTAGAAACTGCCTGGACACGCGCACCGCGCATACCGACGCAAGCACCGACCGGGTCGATACGCTTGTCGTTGGTTTTCACCGCAATTTTCGCACGGGAGCCCGGATCGCGAGCCGCCGCTTTAATTTCGATAACTTCTTCACCGATTTCCGGCACTTCGATACGGAACAGTTCTACCAGCATTTCTGGTTTAGAACGGGTCACGAAGAGCTGTGCACCACGCGCTTCAGGGCGTACCGCGTACAGAACGCCGCGAATACGGTCGCCCGGGCGGAAGTTTTCACGCGGCAGCATATCTTCACGCAGGATCACGGCTTCAGCGTTACCCGGCAACCCTTCGGATTTGATCTCGAGGGAGATGTTGTCGCGGTTCACTTTCTTCACCACGCCGGTAATGATTTCGCCTTCCTGATCGCGGAACTGATCGACAACCAGCGCGCGCTCGGCTTCGCGCACTTTCTGCACGATAACCTGTTTAGCGGTCTGCGTGGTGATACGGTCGAAGGTCACAGATTCGATCTGATCTTCAACGTAGTCACCCACGTTCAGACTTTCGTCTTCAAAACGGGCGGCTTCCAGCGTGATCTCTTTGGTCGGCTGGGTCACTTCTTCAACGATTACCCAACGACGGAATGTATCGAAGTCACCGCTTTTACGATCGATTTCTACGCGAACATCGATCTCTTGTTCGTATTTTTTCTTGGTTGCTGTAGCCAGTGCACTTTCCAGCGCTTCGAAAATCTTCTCACGCGGCAGTGATTTCTCGTTGGAGACGGCTTCAACAACAGCCAAAATTTCTTTGTTCATCGCGGGCTTTTCACCTCAATCCAGACTGTTAAAAGTGGGGAACCAGGTTCGCCTTCTGGATATTACTCAGCGCGAACACTTCATCTTTGCCTTCGACTGTCACCGTGATCATTTCACCATCAACGGCTTTGATAATTCCCTGCCATTTACGGCGGTTCTGTACGGCCATACGCAGAACGAGAGCCACTTCTTCACCGGTAAAGCGCACATAGTGCTCGGCCGTGAACATCGGGCGATCGAGGCCAGGTGAGGAAACTTCCAGGTTGTACGCAACGGTAATCGGGTCTTCAACATCAAGAACCGCACTCACCTGGTGGCTGACATCAGCACAATCATCAACATTGATGCCATCTTCACTATCAATATAGATGCGCAGCGTCGATGTACGGCCGCGAACGAATTCGATGCCGACCAGTTCGTAGCCCAGTGCTTCGACCGGTGCAGTAATCATCTCTGTTAATTTTTGCTCTAATGTGGACAAGCCCACCCCCAAGACATAAAAAAAGGGCGTAAAGCCCAGTTATTCTGTAGTCAGATAACAAAAAACCCCGATAAATCGGGGCTTTAGATAACTGAACCCTATAGCCACAACTGTGGCCTGGAGCACTTTCCGAAAGAATTTTTTCAAATCCAGCTACGAAGGCTCTAAGTCTTCACAGTATATTTGAAAAAGAACTTTATGGGAAAGTGGTTGCGGGGGCCGGATTTGAACCGACGACCTTCGGGTTATGAGCCCGACGAGCTACCAGGCTGCTCCACCCCGCGCCTGAAACGTGGCAAATTCTACGCGTTTTGGACAGAATTTGCAAATAATGCTGGGATTTGGTACCGAAGACGGGACGTAAAATCGGCGTTTAGTATATTGATAGTTGACCCCACCTGTCAACCCAACTTCCGCCAGATCAATTAGACCAAAATTTTTACAAAAAACGCACGACTCTCTTCCGGTCTTCGCCAAAAGATGATTAAATGAATACTCACTTATTTTGCATAAAAATGCACAAGAGAGCGAAAGCGGTCTCTAATCAGTCAATCAAGCAGGGTTTTATTCTATGACGACTATTCTCAAGCATCTTCCGGTTGGACAACGTATTGGCATCGCTTTCTCAGGTGGCCTGGATACCAGCGCTGCACTACTGTGGATGCGCCAGAAGGGAGCGGTTCCGTACGCCTATACCGCTAACCTGGGTCAGCCGGATGAGGACGACTATGATGCCATTCCTCGTCGCGCTAAAGAGTATGGTGCAGAGAACGCGCGCCTGATTGACTGCCGTAAGCAACTGGTCGCTGAAGGTATCGCGGCTATTCAGTGCGGTGCGTTCCATAACACCACCGGCGGCCTGACCTATTTCAACACCACCCCGCTGGGCCGTGCGGTCACCGGCACCATGCTGGTTGCGGCGATGAAAGAAGACGGCGTCAACATCTGGGGTGACGGCAGTACCTATAAAGGCAACGATATTGAGCGTTTCTATCGTTATGGCCTGCTGACCAACGCCGAACTGCAGATCTACAAGCCGTGGCTGGATACCGACTTCATCGACGAGCTGGGTGGCCGTCATGAGATGTCCGAGTTTATGATCGCCTGCGGTTTCGACTATAAGATGTCTGTCGAGAAAGCTTACTCCACTGACTCCAACATGCTGGGTGCGACGCACGAAGCGAAAGACCTGGAATTCCTGAACTCAAGCGTGAAGATCGTTAACCCGATCATGGGCGTGAAGTTCTGGGACGAGAACGTCAAAATCCAGGCTGAAGAAGTGACAGTACGTTTCGAACGTGGTCATCCGGTTGCGCTGAACGGCAAAACCTTCTCTGATGATGTTGAGCTGATGCTGGAAGCGAACCGTATTGGCGGTCGTCACGGCCTGGGCATGAGCGATCAGATTGAAAACCGCATCATCGAAGCGAAAAGCCGCGGCATCTATGAAGCCCCGGGAATGGCGCTGCTGCACATCGCTTACGAGCGTCTGCTGACCGGCATTCACAACGAAGACACCATTGAGCAGTATCACTCTCATGGCCGTCAGCTGGGTAAACTGCTGTATCAGGGCCGCTGGTTCGATCCACAGGCGCTGATGCTGCGCGATGCGCTGCAGCGTTGGGTGGCAAGCGCGATCACCGGTGAAGTAACGCTGGAACTGCGTCGCGGTAACGACTACTCCATCCTGAATACCGTGTCTGACAACCTGACCTATAAAGCAGAGCGTCTGACCATGGAGAAAGGTGAGTCAGTGTTCTCACCGGACGATCGTATTGGCCAGCTGACCATGCGTAACCTGGACATCACCGATACCCGTGAGAAGCTGTTCAACTATGTTGAGAATGGCCTGCTCTCCGCGAATTCCGGTAACGGTCTGCCGCAGGTTGAAAACCTGGAGCACAGCGATAAGAAGTAATCGCTGATATAACGTGCAAAAGGCGTCCTATGGACGCCTTTTTTGTGGACTTTCGCAGGGCGGGTAAACGCAGCGTCACCCGTCATTTTGCCCGGTGGCGCTGCGCTTACCGGGCCTACAAAACCACACCTCAGAATATGCAGACGAAAAAAAAGACGCCTTTCGACGTCTTTCTTCTGGAATATTGGTACCGAGGATGGGACTCGAACCCACAAGCCCGTTAGGGCACTACCACCTCAAGGTAGCGTGTCTACCAATTCCACCACCTCGGTACAGAATACTTAGTGCGGGATATCGCTGGTCGGCTTAGCCGGTGCAGCTGGCTGAGTCTGCTCAGTTTTCGCTGGCGCGCTCAGATTTTCCCACTCGCTTCCTTTGCTGGTCTTGTTGCTGTTGATATTGCCAAGCACAAGGCTGATGATGAAGAACAGCGTAGCCAGAATCGCCGTTGTGCGGGTCATGAAGTTCGCAGAACCACTTGAACCGAACAGCGTACCGGAAGCGCCTGCTCCGAAGGAGGCTCCCATATCAGCGCCTTTACCTTGCTGCAGCATAATCAGCGCTACGAGAGCGATGGCTACAATAAGGAAAACAACTAAAAGAGCTTCGTACATAATCAACCTGTTCCTTGCGGATTTGCCGCATACCAATGCTTCGACCATTTAGCAGGATTTTTGTTTCCCACTGAAGCGGGTGTGAATACTAACCAAAGCGAATGACCTTCGCAAGGGCATTTTTGACGCATTGTATCAACTGCGGAAAAAAACAGCAAAAAGCCATTAATTGCTTAAAACAAAGGCGACAAAAGCCGCCTTTTTATACATTTAGCGTGCACAATTATGCAGCTTTCACAGCATCCGCAATACGGTGTGCAAATTCGGTTACCTGCGCTTCGTCTTCACCTTCCACCATCACGCGGATCAGCGGTTCAGTACCGGACTTACGCAGCAGCACGCGACCACGATTGCCCAGGGCCGCTTCAACGTCAGCCATCACCGCTTTGACGTTCTCGTTTTCCAGCGGATCGCCTTTACCGGCAGTGAAGCGTACGTTAACCAGGATCTGTGGGAACATTTTCATCCCGCTGCACAGATCGTGCAGGCTCATATGGTTGCGCGCCATCGCGGCAACCACCTGCAGCGCGGCCACGATACCGTCACCGGTGGTGGTTTTATCGAGCAGGATCACGTGACCCGAGTTTTCTGCGCCGATGCGCCAGCCCTTCTCCTGCAATTTTTCCAGTACATAGCGGTCACCCACTTTCGCGCGGACAAACGGAATACCGAGCTGTTTCAGCGCCAGTTCCAGGCCCATGTTACTCATCAGCGTGCCCACCGCACCGCCGCGCAGCTGGCCCTGACGCAGGCCCTCACGGGCAATGATGTAGAGGATCTGATCGCCGTCGACCTTGTTACCTTCGTGGTCGACCATGATCACGCGGTCACCGTCGCCGTCCAGCGCAATGCCCAGGTCGGCTTTCTCTGCCAGAACACGCGCCTGCAGGGCACGAACGTCAGTTGCCCCCACCTGCTCGTTAATGTTCAGACCATCCGGCTCGCAGCCAATGGTGATGACTTTCGCACCCAGTTCGCGGAAGACATTCGGGGCGATGTGATAGGTTGCGCCGTTTGCACAGTCCACCACAATTTTGAGGTGAGCCAGGCTCAGCTCATTCGGGAAGGTGCCTTTACAGAATTCGATATAACGGCCCGCCGCATCAACGATACGGTTCGCTTTACCCAGCTCTGCGGAATCAACGCAGGTGATCTCTTTTTCCATTTCGGCTTCAATGGCTTCTTCCACGTCATCCGGGAGCTTGGTGCCGTCAATGGAGAAGAATTTAATGCCGTTGTCGTAGAACGGGTTGTGAGAAGCTGAGATAACAATCCCCGCTTCCGCACGGAAGGTACGCGTCAGATACGCGACTGCAGGCGTCGGCATTGGGCCTGTAAAGGACGCGGACAGTCCAGCCGCCGCCAGACCCGCTTCCAGCGCTGACTCCAGCATATAGCCGGAAATACGGGTGTCTTTACCGATAATGATCTTACGGGAACCATGACGCGCCAGCACTTTGCCAGCAGCCCAGCCGAGCTTCAGGACAAAATCAGGGGTGATGGGAGCATCGCCTACACGCCCACGGATACCATCGGTACCAAAATACTTACGATTACTCATAGCGTTTGTTTTCCTTCGCTGCCAGTGTGGCTTCCACCACACGCATGGCTTCTACTGTTTCTTTGACGTCATGGACACGAATAATGTGCGCGCCCTGCATCGCCGCAATCACCGCGCAGGCCAGGCTGCCGCTCAGGCGTTCGCTCGGCCCCACGTTCAGCAACTGCCCAATCATCGACTTTCTCGACATCCCCACCAGCAGCGGCAGGTCAAAGTGATGGAATTCCGATAAGCGCGCGAGCAACGCATAATTGTGGGAGAGATTTTTACCGAAACCGAACCCCGGGTCGAGCAACAATTTCTCTTTTGGGATACCTGCACGTTCGCAGCGCGCAATATGTTCAATAAAGAAGCGATTCACGTCGGCAAAGACATCATCATACTTCGGTGCTTCCTGCATGGTTTTCGGCTGACCCTGCATATGCATCAGGCATACCGGTAACCCGGTCTCTGCCGCGGCTTCCAGTGCGCCAGGCTCGGTGAGTGAACGAATATCATTGATAATGTGAGCGCCCACTCTCGCCACTTCACGAATCACTTCGGGTTTAGAGGTATCAACGGAGAGCCATACTTCAAACCGCTGCGCGATAGCTTCAACCACCGGCACCACGCGCGCCAGCTCTTCTTCCACAGACACGTCCGCCGCACCAGGACGCGTCGATTCGCCGCCCACGTCAATAATGGTGGCGCCCGCATTAATCATTAAATTCGCGTGCTTAACCGCCTCGATAAGCGTGTTATGCGTGCCGCCGTCTGAGAAAGAGTCAGGGGTAACATTCAGGATCCCCATCACATGGGGATGTGAAAGATCGAGATGCGAGTCCTGAGCGAATAATTTCATGGCGAAATCCCTGGTATCTATATCGTTAAACAGAAATGAAAAACCCCGGAGCAAGCTCCAGGGTTTGAGTTACAGACAAACGCTTCAACAGCAGTGGCTTACTTATCGCCCAACTGTTCTGACATGGTGTTGCCCGGGTTTGGCGTACGCGGTTCATCAACCGGACGCGGCGCACGCGGGGTGCCATTGTTGTCAGAATTATTGGAAGCGCCTGGGTCTTCCCAGCCCGCTGGCGGACGCACTTCACGGCGCGCCATCAGGTCGTCAATCTGCGGTGCATCGATGGTCTCATATTTCATGAGCGCATCTTTCATCGAATGCAGGATGTCCATATTGTCGGTCAGGATCTGGCGTGCACGTGCGTAGTTACGCTCTACCAGAGATTTTACTTCCTGATCGATGATACGAGCCGTCTCATCGGACATATGTTTCGCTTTAGCCACAGAACGGCCCAGGAATACTTCGCCCTCTTCCTCTGCATACAGCAGCGGACCGAGTTTGTCGGAGAAGCCCCACTGCGTCACCATGTTACGCGCCAGGTTTGTCGCAACTTTAATGTCGTTGGACGCACCGGTAGAAACATGTTCCACACCGTAGATAATCTCTTCTGCCAGACGACCGCCGTACAGGGTCGAAATCTGGCTTTCCAGCTTCTGACGGCTGGCGCTGATCGCGTCGCCTTCAGGCAGGAAGAAAGTCACACCCAGCGCACGACCGCGCGGAATAATCGTCACTTTATGCACCGGATCGTGTTCCGGCACGAGGCGACCGATAATCGCGTGACCCGCTTCGTGGTATGCCGTGGACTCTTTCTGCGCTTCCGTCATCACCATGGAGCGACGTTCCGCGCCCATCATGATTTTGTCTTTCGCTTTCTCAAACTCCACCATAGATACGACGCGCTTGTTACCGCGAGCGGCAAACAGAGCAGCTTCGTTGACCAGGTTCGCCAGGTCCGCACCGGAGAAGCCAGGAGTACCGCGCGCAATGATTGCCGCGTCGATATCTGGCGCCAGCGGTACGCGACGCATGTGAACTTTCAGAATCTGTTCACGACCGCGAACGTCCGGCAGACCCACAACAACCTGACGGTCGAAACGGCCTGGACGCAGCAGCGCAGGGTCAAGTACGTCCGGACGGTTAGTCGCCGCGATAACGATGATACCTTCGTTACCTTCGAAGCCGTCCATCTCAACCAGCATCTGGTTCAGCGTCTGTTCACGTTCATCATGACCACCGCCCAGGCCTGCGCCACGCTGGCGGCCCACGGCGTCGATTTCATCGATGAAGATAATGCACGGTGCTGCCTTCTTGGCCTGCTCGAACATGTCACGCACACGAGATGCACCGACACCCACAAACATTTCGACGAAGTCAGAACCTGAAATAGTAAAGAACGGCACCTTCGCTTCACCTGCGATGGCTTTCGCCAGCAGGGTTTTACCGGTACCCGGAGGGCCAACCATCAGCACGCCTTTCGGGATCTTACCGCCCAGCTTCTGGAAACGGCTCGGTTCACGCAGGTATTCAACCAGTTCACCCACCTCTTCTTTCGCTTCGTCACAACCGGCGACGTCAGCGAAAGTAGTCTTGATCTGGTCTTCCGTCAGCATACGCGCCTTGCTCTTACCGAACGACATGGCACCTTTGCCACCGCCGCCCTGCATCTGGCGCATAAAGAAGATCCAGACGCCAATAAGAAGCAGCATCGGGAACCAGGAAATGAAGATAGAAGCCAGCAGGCTTGGTTCTTCTGGCGGTTCACCTACCACCTTGACGTTTTTGGTCAGAAGGTTATCAAGCAGCTTAGGATCGTTGACCGGGATGTAAGTCGTGTAACGGTTACTATCTTTCTTGGTAACGTTGATCTCACGTCCGTTGATACGCGCTTCGCGAACCTGGTCCTGATTGACCTCCTGCAGGAAGGTAGAATAATCCACCTTGCGGCCATTCGACTCGCTGGGCCCAAAGCTCTGGAATACTGACATCAGCACAACGGCAATGACCAGCCAGAGTATTAGGTTTTTCGCCATGTCACTCAAGGGATTAACCTCATATTACAACTGTGTTAAAAACAGCGTCAGGATACTCTATATCCAGTTTCATTCAAACTTTCGCCTGAAATCTACCGGTTATCATTTTCGCCCGGTCGCTACAATATACACTTCTCGGGAACGGGCCCGGGAAGAGTCCGGCTTACGAACTTTAACCTTCGCAAACAGGGAGCGAATTTCCTTAAGATACTCCTCGAAACCTTCGCCCTGAAACACCTTCACAACAAAACTACCACCAGGCGCTAGTACATCACGACACATTTCTAACGCTAGCTCCACCAGATACATGGCGCGGGGGATATCCACCGCCGGTGTTCCGCACATATTTGGTGCCATATCTGACATGACAACCTGGACCTTACTCTCACCTACACGATCAAGTAACGCTTTCAGCACTAATTCATCACGAAAGTCGCCCTGAAGGAAGTCGACACCGACGATGGGATCCATTGGTAAAAGATCGCACGCGATGATTCGGCCCGTTCCGCCGATCTGCGTTACCGCATACTGGGACCATCCGCCAGGTGCCGCACCGAGGTCAACAACCGTCATCCCCGGCTTAAAAAGTTTGTCACTTTGCTGTATTTCATCAAGTTTAAACCAGGCACGGGAACGCAACCCCTTTTTCTGTGCCTGTTGAACATATTTATCGCTAAAGTGTTCCTGAAGCCAGCGGCTGGAGCTGGCAGAACGCTTTTTACCTGTCATTTAACATTTCCGTCCTGGTTCATCGTTACCTGCCTGTGACGTAAATTTCTACGCAGCTATTTGGCGATATAAGGGAGATGGCGGTAGAATGAACCGTTTTCAATCCCAACGTAAGCAAAAATATACGATGAATCTGAGTACTAAACAAAAACAGCACCTTAAAGGTCTGGCACATCCGCTCAAGCCTGTAGTGATGCTTGGCAACAATGGTTTGACCGAAGGGGTGCTTGCCGAGATTGAACAAGCGCTGGAACACCACGAGCTGATCAAGGTGAAAATCGCCTCTGAAGACAGAGACACTAAAAACCTGATCGTGGAAGCCATCGTGCGCGAAACCGGCGCCTGTAATGTACAGGTCATCGGTAAAACGCTGGTGCTCTACCGCCCATCTAAAGAGCGTAAAATCTCGCTGCCACGCTAAGGATATCCTGAATCAAACACATTTTCTGTGTGAAACGAGGGATTTCTGTCAGCAGGCGAGCAAAATGCCATGCTCCTTGAGTTGATAAAAGGCCGCTATGCGGCCTTTTTCTTTTCTTTACAATGTATCAACATCTTAGTAGAGAAGCGAATTACAGGTATTCAACCTTGATAATTTCGTATTCCACTTCACCGCCAGGGGTGCGGATGGTGACAACATCGTCCTGCTCTTTGCCAATCAGGCCGCGAGCAATCGGAGAGTTCACTGAAATCAGGTTCTGTTTGAAGTCAGCTTCATCATCACCCACGATGCGATAGGTCTGCTCTTCGTCGTTGTCCAGGTTCAGCACGGTAACGGTAGAACCAAAGATCACACGCCCGTTGTTAGGCATTTTGGTGATATCAATAACCTGTGCATTGGACAGTTTTGCTTCGATATCTTTAATACGCCCTTCACAGAAGCCCTGCTGCTCACGCGCGGCGTGGTATTCAGCGTTCTCTTTCAGGTCGCCATGCTCGCGCGCATCCGCGATAGCGGCGATGATTTCAGGGCGACGCACGGATTTCAGAAAATCCAGCTCTTCGCGCAGTTTTTCGGCACCACGTAAGGTCATCGGAATAGCTTGCATTTGTTATACCTCTTAAACATTCCTGTTGGGAGCAGTGTTCCCTGCTCCTGCCCCCCTAAGCGGGCAAGAAGCAAAAAGAAAACCGACCCGGGAGCAATGCCCCAGGTCAGCAGCAATTTTTCAGTTTGATACGCATTTTACCGCGAAGTTCACTATGGGTCATCGTTTACTTTGCAGTGCCATGCACCGTAGTATGACGGTTTGTTTTCGGGTTGTTAGCGCGAGATTATGCGATTTTCCAGATTTATCATCGGATTGACTACCAGTATAACGTTCACCGCCCAGGCCGCGAATGTTGATGAGTACATTAATCAGCTCCCCGCAGGCGCGAACCTCGCCCTGATGGTGCAGAAGGTTGGCGCACAGGCTCCCGAGATTGACTATCACAGTCAACAGATGGCGCTGCCTGCCAGTACCCAAAAGGTGATCACCGCCCTCGCCGCCCTGCTCCAGCTCGGCCCTGATTTCCGTTTTACGACCACACTCGAGACCAAAGGTAACGTCGAGGGTGGCGCACTGAAAGGCGATCTTATCGCCCGTTTTGGCGGCGATCCGACCTTTAAGCGCCAGGATATCCGCAATATGGTTGCGGTACTGAAAAAATCTGGCGTGCAGAAAATTGATGGCAATGTGCTGATCGACACATCCATCTTTGCCAGCCACGATAAAGCCCCAGGCTGGCCGTGGAACGACATGACACAATGTTTTAGCGCCCCGCCCGCCGCAGCAATCGTTGACCGTAACTGCTTCTCGGTTTCGCTTTACAGCGCGCCAAAGCCGGATGATTTAGCGTTTATCCGTATAGCGTCCTACTACCCGGTCACCATGTTCAGCCAGGTCCGCACGCTGGCGAAAGGCTCCCCGGATGCGCAATATTGTGAGCTGGACGTCGTGCCAGGGGATCTTAACCGCTTCACGCTTACCGGCTGCCTGACGCAGCGCGCCGATCCGCTGCCGCTGGCCTTTGCGATACAGGATGGTGCAAGCTATGCGGGTGCCATTTTGAAAGATGAACTGAAACAAGCGGGCATAACCTACACCGGCACGCTGCTTCGCCAGACGCAGGTCAACCAGCCCGGCACGGTCATCGCCAGCAAACAGTCTCCGCCGCTGCACGATTTACTGCGAATCATGCTGAAAAAGTCTGACAACATGATTGCCGACACCGTGTTCCGCATGATTGGCCACGCGCGTTTCGGCGTGCCGGGCACCTGGCGCGCGGGTTCAGACGCCGTTCGTCAGATCCTGCGCCAGCAGGCCGGGATCGAGCTGGGCAATACCATCGCCGTCGATGGCTCCGGATTATCGCGTCATAATTTGATCTCGCCGGCCACGATGATGCAGGTGCTTCAGTACATTGCACAGCATGACACTGAGCTAAACTTTATTTCAATGCTGCCGCTGGCCGGGCATGACGGTTCGCTGCAGTATCGCGCCGGGCTTCACGCTGCCGGCGTGGATGGCAAAGTATCCGCTAAGACAGGCTCGCTGCAGGGGGTTTACAACCTTGCAGGCTTTATCACTACGGCCAGCGGACAACGCATGGCATTCGTGCAGTATCTTTCCGGCTATGCCGTCGAACCGGCCGACCAGCGCAATCGTCGTATTCCGCTTGTTCGCTTCGAAAGCAGGCTCTATAAGGACATCTACCAGAATAACTAGCGATGAAACTACTTATAGTTGAAGACGATCTGTTATTGCAGGAAGGGCTGGCGCTGGGGCTGGCCAATGAAGGCTATGCTCTCGACTGCGCTGGCACCGCAGCGGAGGCGGACTCTCTGATCCAGAGCGGGGAATACAGCCTGGTGATCCTCGATTTGGGCTTGCCAGATAAAGACGGCGCCACGCTGCTCAGTCAGTGGCGACGTCGCGGTATCGCCAACCCGGTATTGATCCTGACGGCACGCGATGCCATTGAGGATCGTATCACCGGCCTCGACGCAGGCGCAGATGATTACCTGGTGAAGCCTTTTGCGCTTGCGGAGCTGCAGGCTCGGGTACGAGCGTTGATTCGCCGTTATCTGGGCCATAGTGATAACTTACTGACCGACGGCGATATTACGCTGAATTTGCAAACCCAGCAGGTACTGCGCCGTGACCAGGCTGTAGAGGTGACGCCAAAAGAGTTCGCTTTGCTTACGCGTCTGATCATGCGCAGCGGGCAAACGGTGCACAGAGAAACGCTTCAGCAGGATATCTACTCCTGGCAGGACGACCCGGGGTCAAATACCCTTGAAGTTCACATTCACAACCTGCGTCGCAAGCTCGGCAAGGACAGAATCAAAACCGTCCGTGGCGTTGGCTATCGCCTTGAGAGCCAGAAATGAACAGCATGCGTCGGCGTTTGATGGTGCTGCTGGCGGTTATTCTCTTATTTTTCCAGCTGATAAGCGTCATCTGGCTGTGGCATGAAAGCCGTGAGCAGATTGGTTTTCTGGTGAATGAAACGCTGTCGGCAAAAGCCCGCAATAACCATGTCGAAAAAGAGATCCGCGAGGCGATTGCTTCCCTTCTCGTACCTTCTTTGGTGATGGTCGGTTTCACACTCCTGTTTTCATTCTGGGCGGTCACCTGGATAACCCGACCGCTGAATAAACTGCGTGACAGCCTGGCTAACCGTTCGGCGGATAACTTAACTCCGCTTCCTATGTATTCCGACATGGAAGAAATAGGTGCGGTTACAACCTCCCTGAACCAGCTGCTCGCCCGGCTGGACAATACTATTCAGCAGGAGCGTCTCTTCACCGCTGACGCCGCACACGAGCTTCGAACGCCCCTTGCCGGTATCCGGCTTCATCTGGAGCTTATGGCGCAGTCAGGCGCACCACAGGCCGCGACGTTAATTAGCCGTATCGATCAGCTCATGCATACCGTTGAGCAGCTGCTGATGCTGGCCCGTGCCGGACAGGCAATGGCCAGCGGACACTACGAAACCGTGAGCTGGACTGAAAATATCATTGAACCTCTCGGCCTGGGCCATGAAGCCAAAGAGCATACGGTGATTTGGCCCGCTAAAAGCGCGCTCACGGTTCAGGGAGACGCCGTGCTCCTGCGTCTGATGCTGCGCAACCTGTTGGAGAATGCCGGGCGCTACAGCCCGGCAGGGACAACGATTACAGTGACATTAACCGGGGTCGACGGGGGAACGCAGATTAGCGTGATCGATCAGGGGCCCGGTATTGATGAAGCGCACCGACAGTCAATTACCGAGCCATTCCGCCGTCTTGACCAGCGCTACGGAGGCAGCGGTCTGGGCCTGAGTATCGTGCAGCGCATCGTGCAACTCCACCACGGCAGGTTGACGCTTGAGAATGGCTCTGAAGGTGGTTTGATCGCCAGCTGCTGGCTGCCCGCAACGCTGGAATAAAAAAAAGCCCCCATAATGGGGGCTTTGGACAGATATTAGTGCTTGTAGATGAACTCGACGCCTTCTTCGTCGTCTTCATCCCAGTCATCGTCCCAGTCTTCATCATCGTCTTCCGCTTCCAGCTCTTCGAGCTGCTGACGGTGGTAGTCATCCCACATGAATTCGACTTTTTCAGGCTGTTTCGCTTCTTCCGCCTGAACAATTGGGTTCTCAATGATGAAGGTCATCACATCCCAGCACAGATCTTTCACGCCAACCTGGCTTGCCGCAGAGATCAGGTAGTATTTATCTTCCCAACCCATTGCTTCAGCAATCGCTTTCGCTTTCGCTTCCGCTTCCGCTTCCGCTTTGTCCATCAGGTCGATCTTGTTGAAGACCAGCCAGCGTGGTTTATTCGCCAGTTTTTCGCTGTATTTTTCCAGCTCACCGATGATGATGCGGGCGTTTTCAACCGGATCGGAACCGTCGATAGGATCGATATCGATAAGGTGCAGCAGCACGCGGCAACGCTCAAGGTGTTTCAGGAAGCGAATACCCAGACCCGCGCCTTCCGCAGCGCCTTCAATCAGACCCGGAATATCGGCAACCACAAAGCTCTTTTCATTATCCATACGGACAACGCCCAGGCTTGGTACCAGCGTGGTAAACGGATAGTCCGCCACTTTTGGTTTCGCCGCAGAAACGGCGCGAATGAACGTCGATTTACCGGCGTTTGGCATACCCAGCATGCCCACGTCTGCCAGAAGCATCAGCTCCAGCTGCAGATCGCGCTTATCACCCGGCGTACCCATCGTTTTCTGACGCGGTGTACGGTTAACGGAGGATTTGAAACGGCTGTTACCCAGACCGTGCCAGCCGCCTTTCGCCACCATCAGGCGCTGACCGTGTTTGGTCATGTCACCCATGGTTTCACCGGTTCCCTGGTCAATCACACGCGTACCGACCGGAACTTTAATGGTGACGTCTTTACCGCGTTTCCCGGTACAGTCACGGCTCTGGCCGTTCTGGCCACGTTCAGCACGGAAGGATTTTTCGAAACGGTAGTCGATCAGCGTGTTGAGGTTCTCATCCGCCTCCAGCCACACGTCACCACCATCCCCGCCGTCGCCGCCGTCAGGACCGCCACGTGGGATATACTTTTCACGGCGGAAGCTCACGCAACCATTGCCGCCATCACCAGCCACGACCAGGATCGTCGCTTCATCAACAAACTTCATTTTACTCTCCGTAACTCATTCGCCTGAGCGGGGGACTACTACAACCGCTTCATTTTTGCGCCAACGTCCCCAAAGACGATGACCAATGGCGGAATACATCGCGCCCGCAACCACGACAAACGCACCGAGATAGCCCAACAGGTTGAGCATCGGTCTGACGAAGACATCGGGCCAGGCCATTGATAACAAATCTGAAAATAACAGCGTAAACAGCGGAGTAAGCGTAATTAACGCGCTCACCTGTGCTGCCTGCCAGCGCGCCATCGCTTCGGCCAGCGCGCCATAACCGACCAGCGTGTTCAGCCCACAAAAAATGAGGCACGCCAGTTGCCAGTCGCTAAGCTGGGAAATCACACCCGGCTTTGCTAATGGCAGCAATGCTACTGTACACAAAGTGTACAGTAAAAAGAGGATCTGCTGTGAGGCAAGACGACGCAATAACACCTTTTGTGCGACGCCATAGCTCACCCAGACCGTTGCTGCCCCCACACCAAAAATTACACCCCATGTGTAATCCGTCAGGCGGGTGAAAATCTCTATCAGACTGGTGTTGAAGAACATCACCAGACCGCACAGCAGCATGCTCGCCCCGATAATCTGCGTACCACGCATCTTTTCCTTGAGGATAAAGACGCTGGTGACCATCATGCCCACCGGTGAAAGCTGACCTATCACCTGCGACGCCGTGGGGCTGAGATATTGCAGGGAAGAGCTGAACAGGATGAAGTTACCGAACAGACCGCCCGTCGCGATAGCCAGCAATACCAGCCAACGCGGTTTGCGGAAAAGCCGCAAGGGTGGAAGCTTACCTTTGATAGCCAGAATGGCCCCGAGGCCGATGCTTGCCATCAGAAAGCGATAAAAGACCACCGTAGGCGGCTCCATCACTTCCAGAACCTGCTTCATTGCAATTGGCAGCGCACCCCAGCACATTGCGGTAGTGAGCGCCAAAAGAATACCAATGCCGGCCTGCTGCTTCATGCCCGTTTTCCCTACAGAAAAAATTACCGGGTTTCCAATGTAAAAAGCCCCGCAACAGGTTGCGGGGCTTTAATCCGTTACCGGACCGAGAAAACCTTACTCAGCAACGATGCTGATGTATTTACGGTTGTTCGGGCCTTTAACTTCAAATTTCACTTTACCGTCTGCTTTAGCAAACAGAGTGTGGTCACGACCGCAACCTACGTTGTTGCCAGCGTGGAATTTGGTACCACGTTGACGAACGATGATGCTACCCGCCAGAACGGATTCGCCACCGAAACGCTTAACGCCAAGACGTTTAGCTTCTGAATCGCGACCGTTACGTGTGGAGCCGCCAGCCTTTTTATGTGCCATTTAAATCTCTCCTCAGGTCTTAGGCGCTGATGCCAGTAATTTTCACATCAGTGAACCACTGACGGTGGCCCTGCTGCTTACGGTAGTGCTTACGACGACGAAACTTAACGATTTTAACTTTCTCGCCACGACCGTGTGCAACAACTTCAGCTTTGATAACGCCGCCATCAACGAAAGGAACGCCGATTTTGACTTCTTCACCGTTTGCGATCATCAGAACTTCTGCGAACTCAACAGATTCGCCAGTTGCGATGTCCAGCTTTTCCAGGCGAACGGTCTGACCTTCGCTTACTCGGTGTTGTTTACCACCACTTTGGAAAACCGCGTACATATAAACTCCGCTTCCGCGCACATCCTCGTATGAATCAGAGTGCGCTATAAATATTCACAATAGGGCGCGAATATTACGCAAAACGCGAGCCTTTGACAAGTGCTACCGTCAATACATGAAGAAAAAAAACACAACACGTACGGTAACGTTTATCTGTGCCGTTTTTTCAGTACAATCAGCACTACTATTGATAAACCGAAACCCTTCGTTACCCCATTGAAGATGGGATCAACAGGATAAAAAGCCCGGCTTTTGCGATGAATTTAGAAAAAATCAACGAGTTAACCGCGCAAGATATGGCGGGTGTGAATGCAGCAATCCTGGAGCAACTCAACTCTGACGTTCAGCTGATCAATCAGTTGGGCTATTACATCGTCAGCGGCGGCGGTAAACGCATTCGTCCGATGATTGCTATTCTGGCTGCCAGAGCCGTTGGCTATCAGGGAAATGCTCACATCACTATCGCAGCGCTCATCGAATTTATTCACACGGCGACGCTTCTGCATGACGATGTTGTGGATGAATCGGATATGCGTCGTGGCAAAGCCACGGCAAACGCCGCTTTCGGGAACGCAGCCAGCGTCCTGGTGGGGGATTTTATCTATACCCGCGCCTTCCAGATGATGACCAGCCTGGGCTCTCTTAAGGTGCTGGAAGTCATGTCCGAAGCCGTGAACGTTATTGCTGAAGGCGAAGTGCTGCAGCTGATGAACGTCAACGACCCTGACATCACCGAAGAAAACTACATGCGCGTCATCTACAGCAAAACCGCGCGCCTGTTTGAAGCGGCGGCCCAGTGCTCCGGCATTCTGGCTGACTGTACCGAAGCACAGGAAAAAGGCCTGCAGGACTATGGCCGCTACCTGGGCACAGCCTTCCAGTTGATTGACGATCTGCTGGACTATAGTGCGGACGGCGAGACGCTCGGCAAAAACGTGGGCGATGATCTGAACGAAGGCAAACCAACCCTGCCGCTGCTGCATGCTATGCGCAACGGAACAGCCGACCAGGCGAAAATGATCCGTGAAGCGATTGAGCAGGGAAATGGCCGCCATCTTCTGGAACCTGTCCTGGAAACCATGGCTATCTGCGGATCGCTGGAATGGACGCGTCAGCGTGCGGAAGAAGAAGCCGACAAAGCCATCGAAGCGCTTCAGGTCATTCCAGACAGCCCATGGCGCGATGCACTGATTGGTCTTGCTCACATCGCCGTTCAGCGCGACCGTTAATCCCCTTGTTTCTCCCCGCAGCGATAGCGGGGAGATTCCAGTACACACCTGTAAATTCCGTGTTCATGTAAATTCATCGGTTTAGAGACCGCATGAATAAAGCCGTGTCTTATTCTGAATATCCCTTCAAGTAACGCGAACTTTTTAGAACAAGAAGTTGAAATGGGTATAGTAACCGCGTCGTTTCAGAAGAAACGGCGTAGGTGAATCCGAACTTAAGGACGGCGTTATGGATACGAAATTTATCGACTGGCACACGGCTGATATTATTGCCGCACTGCGCAAAAGAGGCACTTCACTGGCAGCAGAGTCCCGCCGCCATGGACTGAGTTCTTCAACTCTGGCAAACGCCCTCACCCGCCCCTGGCCCAAGGGAGAGTTAATTATCGCGACGGCGCTGGATACGCATCCGTGGGTAATTTGGCCTTCGCGCTACCACGATCCCATTACCCATGAATTTATCGACAGATCGCGCATGATTCGCCAGAGAAAGGTAAAAAGAGAACCGCAGGAATAACGCGTTTTTGACAGGAACAGCAACCCCCCGGTCATTGCTGGCAGGGGGCTGCCGGAACGATTACTCGCCCTTCACACGCTCGATGTTGGCACCCAGCGCGCGCAGTTTATCTTCGATACGCTCATAACCACGATCGATGTGATAGATACGGTCCACGATGGTTGTACCTTCCGCGATACAACCCGCCAGCACCAGGCTTGCAGACGCACGCAGATCGGTTGCCATCACCTGAGCACCTGACAGTTTCTCAACACCGTGGCAGATCACGGTATTACTTTCGATCTCAGCATGCGCGCCCATACGGATCAGCTCCGGTACGTGCATAAAGCGGTTCTCGAAAATGGTTTCTGTGATGAAGCCAGTACCTTCGGCAACCAGGTTCAACAGGGTGAACTGTGCCTGCATGTCCGTAGGGAACGCCGGATGCGGCGCCGTACGCACATTGACCGCTTTTGGACGCTGGCCGTGCATATCGAGGCTGATCCAGTCTTCGCCGATTTCGATATCCGCACCCGCATCGCGCAGTTTCGCCAGCACCGCATCCAGGGTATCTGGCTGCGCGTTGCGGCAAACAATCTTCCCGCCAGAAATCGCCGCAGCGACCAGGAAGGTCCCGGTTTCGATACGGTCCGGCAGTACGCGATAGACACCGCCGCCCAGACGCTCAACGCCTTCGATGGTGATACGGTCGGTGCCCTGACCGGAAATCTTCGCCCCCAGCGCCACGAGGAAGTTGGCGGTATCCACAATCTCCGGTTCGCGCGCGGCGTTTTCGATGATGGTAGTACCTTCTGCCAGCGTCGCCGCAGACATAATGGTGACAGTTGCGCCCACGCTCACTTTGTCCATGACGATGTGCGCGCCTTTCAGACGACCATTAACGGACGCTTTAACGTAACCTTCTTCCAGCTTGATCTCGGCGCCCAGTTTTTCCAGACCAAAGATGTGCAGGTCAACCGGACGCGCACCGATAGCGCAGCCGCCCGGCAGAGAGACCTGACCCTGACCAAAACGCGCTACCAGCGGGCCAAGCGCCCAGATGGATGCACGCATGGTTTTCACCAGATCGTAAGGGGCTGAGAAGTTGTTCACCTTGCTGGCGTCGATCCAGACGGAACCGTTACGCTCAACTTTCGTGCCCAGCTGGGTGAGCAGCTTCATGGTGGTGTCGATATCTTTCAGCTTCGGTACGTTCTGAATTTCTACCGGCTCTTCAGCCAGCAGCGCAGCAAAGAGGATTGGCAGCGCGGCGTTTTTAGCGCCAGAAATTGTGACTTCGCCCTGGAGACGCGTTGGCCCCTGTACACGAAATTTATCCATTGTGTGCTCTCTTATAAATTCAACCGTGCTGCGGGCCTGTCGCCCTCAGCTCAAAAACCGTTTAGTTTGCGATCGCGTGCCCACTCTTGCGGGGTGAACGCTTTAATCGACAGGGCGTGGATGCGGTTATCCGCAATATATTCCATCAGCGGCGCGTACACAGCCTGCTGTTTCTTCACGCGGCTCATACCGTCGAACATCTCACCCACAGCAATAACCTGGAAGTGACTGCCATCGCCAGTGACGTGGGCTTCCTGAAGGGAGAGTGCATTCATCAGCACTGTCTGGATTTCATGATTTTCCATGGGCTCTTAATCATCTGATAGTGAAAACAAGCCCAACATCTTAGAGCAAAGTGGCGTTGTCTTAAACAAGCAAAAAGCCCCGACGATGAAACAGTCAGGGCTTTCGGAAGTAACGCACTGAAAATATTAACGAGGCAGTACGTCCTGAGGGAGATTGTAGAGCTGCGCAAGGGTCACGACATTATCGCTCGCGCCGTGAAGCGTGACGCTTGTCCCCTGCTTTTTCCCCACGGCAATCAGATGGGCAAGCAGCGCAACACCTGCCGTATCTACCCGCGTGACGTCTGCCAAATCGATAAGCGTCACGCCCTGCATCGCTTCGTGGCGTTTGTCCCACAGTGGGTTCAGCAGATCCTGATCCAGTTCACCGGACAGCTTTAATGTCTCGCCTTCACGCGACCAGCTGAGTTGCTGTGACATTACTTCTTCTCGTCCAGCGTGATTTTCTGACGAGCAATGGACTGCAGCTGAGCGGTCAGGCCATCAATGCCTTTGGTGCGCAGCAGATCGCTCCATTCGTTCTGTTTGGTGGTGATCATGCTTACGCCTTCGGCGATCATGTCATACGCCTGCCAGTGACCGGTCTGGCTGTTTTTACGCCACTGGAAATCCAGACGAACCGGCGGACGACCGTTAGGATCGTTGATCGTCACACGGATAGGGACGATGGTCGCATCGCCCAGCGGCTGCTCGGGCGCAATCTGATAGGTCTGACCGTGGTACATCGCCAGCGCCTGGCCATAGGCCTGTTTAAGGTATTCACGGAACGCGGCAAAGTAGGCCTCACGCTGCGCAGGAGTCGCGTCTTTGTAATAGCGGCCCAGCACCAGCGCACCCGCATATTTGATCTGCACGTACGGCAGCAGCTCCTGGTCAACCACGTCACGCAGGTAATCAGGATTAGAACGAATCTTAGGCTGTTCGTTTTTAAGACGGTCGAAGGTCTTTTTCGCCGCTTCGTCCATCAGTTTGTACGGGTTACTCTGATCCGCAGCGTGGGCGGCGGTTAGAGGGGCGATGACCAGCATGGCAACCATTAACAGTCGTTTAAACATGAATGACTTCTCCTGATATTAATTCGCAGCACCTGGCGTCGGTGCGACGTCGGTATGATCTTCGCTCTGCGCTGGGGCAGCGTCGGATTTTTTCTCATCCCCTTTACTGCTGTAAAGGAACTGACCAATCATATCCTCCAGCACCATCGCGGATTTCGTATCCTGAATGACGCTACCGTCTTTAAGGATAGTCGTTCCCAGCTCGGGGTCTTCAAAGCCGACGTTAAGCGCCAGATATTGTTCGCCCAGCAGGCCGGAAGTGCGGATAGAAAGGGAGCTGGTGTCCGGGATATGGTTGTAACGCTCTTCGATATCCATCGCGACGCGTGGCAGATAGGTTTTCTCATCAAGCGTAATGTCAGATACGCGTCCGATCACCACGCCGCCGATGCGAACCGGTGAACGCGCCTTCAGCCCGCCGATGTTATCGAAGGTGGCGTAGATGCGATACGTCGGCTCGGTGCGCACAGACGTGATATCCGCCGCTCTCAGGCAGATAAACAGCGCGGCCAGCAGCGCCAGCAGCAGGAATACACCGACCCAAATTTCATTTTTTCTCGTTTGCATGAACTCAATTCCCAAACATCAGTGCGGTGAGCACAAAATCCAGACCCAGTACGGCCAGCGACGAATGTACGACTGTACGTGTTGTTGCGCGGCTAATGCCCGCCGACGTCGGGATGGCATCGTATCCATTGAACAATGCAATCCAGGTGACCGTAATGGCAAATACCACGCTTTTAATCAGGCAGTTAACCAGATCCATCCGCAGGTCGATGGCGTCCTGCATCGCGGACCAGAAGAAACCGGCATCAATGCCTTTCCAGTGCACGCCAACCAGCGAACCGCCCCAGATACCCACGGCGACAAACAGAATAGTCAGTAACGGTAAAGAGATCACCCCAGCCCAGAAACGCGGCGAGATCACGCGACGCAGCGGATCGACCGCCATCATCTCCATGCTGGAGAGCTGCTCGGTCGCACGCATCAGGCCAATTTCAGCCGTTAATGCCGACCCCGCGCGCCCGGCGAACAGCAGCGCCGCCACAACCGGCCCCAGCTCGCGCAGCAGCGAGAGCGCCACCAGCATCCCAAGGCTGGTTTCCGCACTGTAGGTTGTCAGAACAAGATAGCCCTGTAGCCCAAGCACCATACCGATAAACAGACCGGAGACAATGATGATGAGCATCGACAGCACGCCGACATTATAAAGCTGCCGCACCAGCAGCGGTGCGTGCTTGCGGAATTCCGGCTTGCCGACCAGCGCGTTGAATAACATCAATCCGGCACGCCCGAACGTCCTGATGGTTTTTATGCCACGGTGTCCGAGAGCGGCCAACGCATTTAACAGCATGAGTGGCTTAACTCCCTATTCCCAGTAAATCGTCACGATAGTCGCCTGCCGGGTGGCGGAACGGCACGGGGCCATCGGCAATACCGTCGAGGAACTGCCGCACGCGCGGATCGCAATTTTCCTGCAGCGCCTGAGCGCTGCCGTGTGCGACGATCTTTTTGTCCGCCACGATATAGGCGTAATCGGCAATGCTCAATACTTCCGGTACGTCGTGAGATACCACAATGCAGGTGACGCCAAGCGCGCTGTTCAGTTCAGAGATGAGCTTAACAAGCACGCCCATCGTGATGGGATCCTGTCCAACAAACGGTTCGTCGAACATGATTAAATCAGGTTCTAATGCAATGGCTCGCGCCAGCGCGGCACGGCGCGCCATCCCGCCGGACAGCTCCGAAGGCATCAGCTTCGCGGCGCCCCGCAAACCGACGGCTTCGAGCTTCATCATCACCGTGCTTTTCAGCAGTTCAGGCGGCAGGCTGGTATGCTCGCGCAGCGGATAGGCCACGTTATCAAAGACATTCATGTCGGTGAACAAGGCTCCCGACTGAAAGAGCATGCTCATGCGTTTGCGGACAGTATACAGACGCGAGCGTGACATCTCCGGGATGTTTTCGCCATCGAAGAGGATTTCACCGCGATCGGGTGGGATTTGCCCACCAATGAGGCGCAGCAGGGTCGTTTTACCGATCCCGGACGGCCCCATGATGGCAGTGATCTTGCCACGTGGTACGGTCAATGAAATATCATCAAATATCAATCTGTTGGCGCGAGAAAAACTCACGCCGCGAACATCGACTAAATTCGCCATCGTTTGGCTCATTTATGGTTCCTTTATTACCCTGCTCACGTTAAGGCATGCCGCCTGAATCAGCCCTCAACTCTGCATTTTTACAGAATAATAGCCGTTGAGGTTAGCGAAAGCTGGCATTTGTTTTACTTTTCCGGCGCATAAAGTCAAAATTAGGAATTCGTTACGCCTCAGACTGTATGCAGTCCAGCCATTCCCGTGCGATGGACCGACGAGTATACCTGAAGAAAGGACTTTTGATGCTTTTAGCAACAGCACTGTTAATAATTGGTTTACTTTTGGTGGTCTACAGTGCTGACCGTTTAGTGTTTGCTGCATCTATCCTGTGTCGCCTGACGGGCGTACCGCCTGTCGTCATCGGGATGACCGTTGTCAGTGTGGGAACGTCACTTCCTGAAATCATCGTCTCTGTCTCGGCATCGCTGCATGGTCAGTTAGACCTGGCAGTAGGTACCGCGATTGGCTCCAACATCGTTAATATACTCTTGATTTTAGGCCTGGCCGCACTGCTCCATCCATTTCGCGTGCATTCTGATGTTCTGCGCCGCGAATTGCCGCTAATGTTAATCGTAAGCCTGCTGGCAGGCTGCGTATTTTACGATGGTGTGCTGAGCTACAGTGACGGCATTTTCCTGCTGGCGCTTGCCGTTATTTGGCTGCTGTATAGTGTTAAAATCGCCCGTCTGGCTGAGAAGCAGGGTCAGGATAGCCTCACGCGGGAGCAGGTCGCCGAACTGCCGCGAGAAGGCACGCTGCCTGTTGCCCTGCTCTGGCTTGGCGTTGCGCTGATCATCATGCCGATGGCAACGCGCATGGTCGTGGATAACGCGACGGTGCTGGCGAACTATTTCGCCATCAGTGAACTTACCATTGGTCTGACGGTGATTGCCATCGGTACCAGCCTGCCGGAGCTGGCCACGGCCATTGCGGGGGCTCGTAAAGGTGAGGATGACATTGCCATAGGTAATATCATCGGTTCCAACATATTTAATATCGCTATTGTGATGGGCCTTCCGGCCCTGATTACGCCAGGGCCCTTTAATCCCCTGGCGTTCTCACGTGACTACGGCGTGATGTTATTGGTCAGCGTGATATTTGCCCTGCTCTGCTGGCGGCGGCAACGACAGATCGGCAAAGGCGCAGGCGCGCTGCTGACGGGTGGATTTATCGTATGGATGGCGATGCTGTACTGGCTCTCGCCTCTTCTCTCTGGGTAAACGGAAACGCATTATGTCGCAAATAGAATTGCAGCCGGGTTTTGACTTTCAGAAAGCAGGCAAAGAGGTTCTGGAGATTGAACGTGAAGGTCTGGCGCAGTTAGATCAGTACATTAATCAGGATTTTAGTCTGGCATGTGAGAAGATGTTCTACTGTGCCGGCAAAGTCGTGGTGATGGGGATGGGTAAGTCCGGCCACATTGGACGCAAAATGGCGGCAACGTTTGCCAGCACCGGAACCTCTTCCTTCTTTGTACATCCGGGGGAAGCCGCGCACGGTGACCTGGGTATGGTCACGCCGCAGGATATCGTCATCGCGCTGTCCAACTCCGGGGAGTCCAATGAAATTCTGGCGCTGATCCCGGTACTGAAGCGACTGCAGGTGCCGCTTATTTGCATGACCAGCCGTCCGGAAAGCAGCATGGCGCGGGCGGCGGATATTCACCTGTGCGTGAAAGTGCCCAAGGAGGCCTGTCCGCTCGGCCTGGCGCCGACGTCCAGCACCACGGCCGCGCTGGTCATGGGTGATGCGCTTGCCGTCGCGCTGCTCGAAGCCCGCGGTTTTACGCCGGAGGATTTCGCACTTTCCCACCCCGGCGGCGCGCTGGGGCGCAAGCTTCTGCTTCGGGTTAACGATATTATGCACACCGGAGATGAGATCCCTCACGTCAGTAAAGAAGCCTCCCTGCGTGATGCGCTGCTGGAAATCACCCGTAAGAATCTGGGTATGACGGTCGTGTGCGACGGTCTGATGAAAATTCAGGGGATCTTCACCGATGGCGACCTGCGTCGCGTGTTCGACATGGGTGTAGATGTCCGCACGCTCGGCATTGCCGACGTGATGACGCCGGGCGGTATCCGCGTCCGTCCGGGTACGCTGGCGGTGGATGTGCTGAACCTGATGCAGTCCCGTCACATTACCTCAGTGATGGTTGCCGATGGCGACCAGTTGCTGGGTGTGGTACATATGCATGATCTGCTGCGCGCAGGCGTAGTGTAATGAAGGATAAGACAATGAGTAATGCGGGTGCATCCCTTGCAACCTGTTATGGACCGGTCAGCACCCAGATGATGGCGAAGGCGGAAAACATTCGTCTGCTCATCCTGGACGTGGATGGCGTACTTTCCGATGGCCTGATTTACATGGGCAACAATGGTGAAGAGCTGAAAGCGTTTAACGTTCGCGACGGCTACGGTATCCGCTGTGCGCTCACCTCGGGTATTGAGGTGGCTATCATCACCGGGCGAAAAGCTAAACTGGTAGAAGACCGCTGTGAAACCTTAGGAATTACCCATCTGTATCAGGGTCAATCCGATAAGATGGCAGCGTTTAAGGATTTACTGGGTAAACTGGCTATCGCACCGGAAAACGTGGCCTACGTCGGAGACGATCTGATTGACTGGCCCGTGATGGCTGAAGTCGGGCTGAGCATCGCCGTTGCCGATGCGCATCCGCTGCTGATCCCGCGCGCTGATTATGTCACCCACATCAACGGGGGCCGTGGTGCCGTACGTGAAGTCTGCGATCTGCTCCTGCTGGCGCAGGGCAAGCTTGATGAGGCCAAAGGGCAATCGATATGAGTAAAACCAGACGCTGGATTATCATTTTGCTTTCGCTTGTCGCACTGGTCTTGATTGGCGTGAACCTTGCCGATCGCGACGATACGCAAACGGAAGTGGTCAACAATAACGATCCAACCTATAAAAGCGATCACAGCGACACCGTGGTCTACAGCCCGGAAGGCGCGCTGAACTATCGCCTGATTGCCCAGCATGTTGAATATTTTTCAGATGACGGTATTTCGTGGTTTACCCAGCCTGTCATGACCACATTTGATAAGGACAAAGTGCCGACGTGGTCAATTAAGTCAGATCGGGCAAAACTGACAAATGACCGTATGCTTTATCTGTATGGTCACGTTGAAGTCAACGCCCTGACCGCTGACTCGCAACTGAGAAAAATTACGACGGATAATGCCCAGATTAACCTGGTAACCCAGGACGTGACCTCGCAGGATCTGGTCACACTGTATGGCACAACATTTAATTCCAGCGGTTTGAGAATGCGCGGGAACTTACGCAGCAAGAACGCCGAGCTGATTGAAAAGGTTAGAACCTCCTATGAAATTCAAAACAAACAAACTCAGCCTTAAAGTAATTATCGCCAGCGCGATGCTGGCGACCAGTCTCCCCGCGCTTGCTGTAACGGGCGATACCGACCAACCGATCCATATCGAGTCTGATACCCAGTCTCTCGATATGCAGGGCAACGTCGTCACCTTCACGGGTAACGTCGTCATGACTCAGGGCACCATCAAAATTAACGCCGACAAAGTGGTCGTGACCCGTCCGGGTGGCGAGCAGGGCAAAGAGATCATTGATGGTTACGGCAACCCGGCAACCTTCTACCAGATGCAGGACAACGGCAAGCCGGTGAAAGGTCACGCCTCGCATATGCACTACGAGCTGGCGAAGGACCTGGTCATCCTGACCGGAAATGCGTATCTGGAACAGCTGGACAGCAACATTACCGGCGACCAGATCACCTATCTGGTGAAAGAGCAAAAAATGCAGGCTTCCAGCGAGAAAGGCAAACGCGTCACGACCGTACTGGTTCCGTCGCAGCTGCAGGACAAAGGCAAAGGCCAGGCCCCGGCACAGAAGAAGAGTAACTAATTCGTTATGGCAACATTAACTGCAAAAAATCTCGCGAAGGCCTACAAGGGCCGCCGTGTCGTAGAAGATGTCAGTCTGACCGTCAACTCCGGCGAAATTGTAGGGCTGCTTGGCCCTAACGGTGCGGGTAAAACCACCACCTTCTACATGGTCGTTGGCATTGTGCCGCGCGATGCCGGCAACATTATCATTGACGATGAAGACATCAGTCTTCTGCCGCTGCACGCGCGCGCGCGTCGCGGGATCGGCTACCTGCCGCAGGAAGCCTCCATTTTCCGTCGTCTTAGCGTTTACGATAACCTGATGGCGGTCCTGCAAATTCGTAACGATCTGACCAGCGAGCAGCGTCAGGATCGTGCCAACGAGCTGATGGAAGAGTTCCACATTGAGCATCTGCGCGACAGCCTCGGTCAGGCACTCTCCGGGGGTGAACGCCGTCGCGTTGAGATTGCGCGTGCGCTGGCTGCAAACCCGAAATTTATCCTTCTGGATGAACCCTTTGCCGGCGTTGACCCGATCTCGGTTATCGATATTAAACGTATCATTGAACACCTGCGTGACAGCGGGCTTGGCGTACTGATCACCGACCACAACGTCCGTGAAACGCTGGCCGTGTGTGAACGCGCGTATATAGTGAGCCAGGGCAATCTGATCGCCCACGGTACGCCGCAGCAGATCCTCGAAGACGATCATGTTAAGCGCGTCTATCTTGGGGAAGACTTCAGACTCTGATAGGGTAGAGGTAACGTAACGCCGAACCGGAGAAAAATGCTCTGAACATGAAGCAAGGTTTGCAATTAAGGCTCAGCCAACAACTGGCGATGACGCCGCAGCTACAGCAGGCAATTCGCCTGTTGCAGCTGTCCACGTTAGAACTTCAGCAGGAGCTCCAGCAGGCGCTGGACAGCAACCCCCTGCTGGAACAAACCGATCTTCATGACGAGGTAGATACTCAGCAGTCACAGGATACAGAAGCGCTCGACACCGCGGATGCACTCGAACAAAAAGAGATGCCCGACGAGCTACCGCTGGATGCCAGCTGGGATGAAATCTACACCGCCGGAACCCCTTCCGGTACGCGTGCAGACTACCAGGATGATGAGCTACCGGTCTACCAGGGTGAGACCACCCAGTCGCTGCAGGATTACCTGATGTGGCAGGTGGAACTCACCCCCTTCTCCGATACCGACCGTGCGATTGCCACCTCAATTGTCGATGCCGTTGACGACACCGGCTATTTGACCGTCACGCTGGACGATATTCTGGAAAGCATGGGCGACGAAGAGATTGAGCTTGAGGAAGTCGAAGCCGTTCTGAAGCGCATCCAGCGTTTCGATCCGGTAGGCGTGGCCGCAAAAGATCTGCGCGACTGCCTGCTGATCCAGCTTTCTCAGTTCAGCAAAGAGACGCCATGGATCGACGAGGCGCGCTTAATCATCAGCGATCATCTGGATCTGTTGGCCAACCACGATTTCCGCAGCCTGATGCGCGTCACGCGGCTGAAGGAAGAGGTGCTGAAAGAAGCGGTGAATCTGATCCAGTCGCTCGATCCGCGCCCGGGACAGTCGATCCAGACCAGCGAGCCCGAGTACGTCATCCCGGACGTGCTGGTCAGAAAACACAATGACCGCTGGGTCGTTGAACTGAACTCAGACAGCATCCCTCGCCTGCAAATCAACCAGCAGTATGCCTCCATGTGCACCAGCGCGCGTAACGACTCCGACAATCAATATATTCGCAGCAATCTTCAGGAAGCGCGATGGCTGATCAAAAGTCTGGAGAGCCGAAATGATACGCTGCTACGCGTCAGCCGCTGTATTGTTGAACAGCAGCAGGCGTTCTTTGAGCAGGGCGAAGAGTATATGAAACCGATGGTACTGGCGGATATCGCCCAGGCCGTCGAGATGCATGAATCAACCATTTCCCGTGTCACCACGCAGAAGTATCTGCACAGTCCACGCGGTATTTTTGAGCTTAAGTATTTCTTCTCCAGCCATGTGAATACCGAGGGCGGCGGCGAAGCGTCGTCAACGGCCATTCGTGCCCTGGTGAAGAAGTTGATCGCCGCGGAGAACCCCGCGAAGCCACTAAGCGACAGTAAGTTAACCACCATGCTGTCCGATCAGGGTATTATGGTGGCACGTCGTACTGTTGCGAAGTATCGAGAGTCTTTATCCATTCCGCCGTCCAACCAGCGTAAACAGCTGGTCTGACACAACCGATAAGGAAGACACTATGCAGCTCAACATCACTGGACAAAACGTCGAAATTACTGAGGCTTTACGCGACTTCGTGAACGCGAAGTTTGCAAAACTCGAGCAGTATTTCGAAAGGATCAATCAGGTCTATATTGTGTTGAAAGTGGAGAAAGTGACTCATATCTCGGATGCCACCCTGCATGTTAACGGGGGTGAACTGCATGCCAGTGCGGAAGGGCAAGACATGTACGCTGCTATCGACGGCTTGATTGATAAGCTTGCACGACAGCTCAATAAACATAAAGATAAACTGAAACAACACTAATTGTCCGGGCAGTTAACGGGTGCAGGACGGCCTGTTGTGAAACACAACAGGCCATTTGTACAGTTAGCGCTTAGGTGAAATTATGATGAACAACGATTCCGCTCTTCAACTGAGCAATGTCCTTAACCAGGAATGTACCCGCAGTGCGGTTCACTGCCAGAGCAAAAAACGTGCGCTGGAGATCATCAGTGAACTGGCTGCCAAACAGCTGGGCCTGCCGCCGCAGGTGGTGTTCGAAGCGATTCTGACCCGTGAAAAAATGGGCAGTACCGGTATCGGCAACGGCATCGCGATCCCGCACGGCAAACTGGAAGAGGATACCCTGCGTGCCGTTGGTGTGTTTGTGCAGCTTGAAACACCCATCGCTTTCGATGCCATTGATAACCAGCCCGTCGATCTCCTCTTCGCGCTGCTGGTGCCCGCTGACCAGACAAAAACCCATCTGCATACGCTGTCGCTGGTCGCAAAACGTCTGGCCGATAAAACCATTTGCCGTCGACTGCGCTCGGCCCAAAGTGATGAAGAGCTCTATCAAATTATCACTGAAGCAGAAGGCAATCAGGATGATGCATAACCAGGAGATGGCCTTCACATCTGTTGTCCTGAGGAGAAACGGAACATGGTGCTGATGATTGTCAGTGGCCGTTCAGGGTCCGGGAAATCCGTTGCTCTGCGCGCCCTGGAAGACATGGGTTTTTACTGCGTCGATAACCTGCCGGTCGTGTTATTGCCCGACCTGGCCCGCACGCTGGCGGAGAGACAAACCTCTGCCGCCGTCAGTATCGACGTTCGCAACATGCCTGAATCGCCAGAGATCTTCGAACAGGCCATGAGCAACCTGCCTGACGCGTTCTCGCCTCAGCTGCTGTTCCTTGATGCAGACCGCAATACGCTGATCCGCCGCTACAGCGATACCCGTCGCTTGCACCCGCTATCCAGCAAGAACCTCTCTCTGGAGAGCGCTATCGATGAAGAGAGCGACCTGCTGGAACCGCTGCGTTCCCGTGCCGACCTGATTGTCGACACCTCTGAGATGTCCGTTCACGAGCTGGCGGAAATGCTGCGTACCCGGCTGTTGGGTAAACGCGAGCGCGAATTGACGATGGTGTTCGAATCCTTCGGCTTTAAGCACGGTATTCCAATCGATGCGGATTACGTTTTCGACGTGCGCTTCCTGCCGAACCCGCACTGGGATCCGAAGCTGCGTCCAATGACCGGTCTGGATAAGCCGGTGGCGGCGTTCCTCGACCGGCACACAGAAGTACACAATTTTATCTACCAGACGCGAAGCTACCTTGAGCTATGGTTACCTATGCTGGAGACAAACAATCGTAGCTACCTGACGGTGGCGATTGGCTGTACCGGCGGTAAACATCGTTCGGTTTATATCGCCGAACAGCTGGCCGACTATTTCCGCTCGCGCGGGAAGAACGTTCAGTCCCGTCATCGCACGCTGGAAAAACGTAAAACATGACCGTAAAACAAACCGTTGAGATCACCAATAAGCTGGGTATGCATGCACGCCCGGCGATGAAGCTGTTCGAGCTGATGCAGGGTTTCGATGCAGAGGTTCTGCTGCGGAATGACGAAGGTACCGAAGCGGAAGCGAACAGCGTGATTGCGCTGCTGATGCTGGATTCCGCCAAAGGGCGCCAGATTGAGGTTGAAGCCACCGGTCCTCAGGAAGAGGAAGCTCTGGCGGCGGTGATTGCCCTGTTTAACGCAGGGTTCGACGAAGATTAAGGTCTGCTATTCAGGCGGGTAGCGCTGCGCTTACCCGCTCTACATAAGATTATTACGCTGCATAAACCCCTCTCCACCCAGCTGATTCATCTGGCGCATAATCCACGCCTGACGGCTTCGCACGTACCCTGATGGGGCGCTGGCCTTAAAGCGGATAGGATTTGGTAACACAGCGGCCAATAGCGCCGCTTCTGACATGCTCAGACGGCTGGCTGGCTTATTGAAATACCGCTGTGCGGCAGCTTCCACGCCAAATGTGCCGTCGCCAAACTCAGCGACGTTGAGATAGACGGTCAGAATGCGTTTTTTGCTCCATACCGTTTCCATCCCCAGGGTCAACCCCGCTTCCAGCCCTTTTCGCACCCAGCTTCGACCATCCCACAGAAACAGATTTTTGGCCGTCTGCTGCGACAAGGTTGACGCACCGCGCACGCGGTTTTCATGGCGTTCGTTATGGGCTAGCGCCTTCTCAATGGCCGCAACGTCGAATCCCCAGTGCTCCGGGAATTTCTGGTCCTCAGCCGCGATGACCGCCAGCCCCATGAACGGTGAGATCTCGTCCATGCTCACCCAGTCAGAGTGGGCAACGTAGCCGAAATCGCCGCTGAACCACGCGCTAAGCTGGCGCTCAACCATAACGGCAGAGAACGGAACCGGCATAATGCTGAATAAAGCCAGCCCGCCTCCCCAGAATACCGCCAGCACAAGTACGATGCGCAAGAGAAAACGTTTCACCCCTGCGCCTGCGGCAAATTTACGCCTCATTCAGTCAGCACCAGCACGCGAGCCACCAGCTTTTCAATACCTGAGGCCGCCTCAGCGATATTATTCGCCAGCATATACGCCGGGGTGGTGACAATTTTGTTATCTTCGTCAACCACAATGTCATCAACCGGGCACGGAACGTGCTCGCCCCCCATTTCCTCCACGATCTCCGCGGTATCAATATCCGTCCCGATAGTCAGCCGCAGCGGGAAATCAAAAATCCTGGGCAGCATTGCCGGCGCGATGCAGATAAAGCCCAGCGGTTTTCCTGCCGCATGCATGGCCTGCGACAGTGCTTTAAGATGAGGATCGATCTGACACTCCGCTCCCTGCGCAGCAAAGGTACTGAGATTTTTGGCCGCGCCAAACCCACCCGGCACAATGAGCGCATCAAGCTCTGTAGAGTCTGCCTGAATAAGAGGATGGATATCACCTCGCGCAATACGCGCGGCTTCAATCAGTACATTACGGGTTTCCGCCATCGGCTCGCCGGTCAGATGATTAATCACATCCGCCTGATTTTTGTCCGGCGCAAAACAAATAACCTCTGCTCCCTGCTTAGCCAGGGCCAGCAGCGTGATTACGGCTTCATGTATTTCAGAACCATCGTAAACACCGCATCCGCTCAGCACGACACCAATCTTTTTCATCATGACAATCCTTTTCTGCAACTTGCTGAAGCACATTAATAATTTTGATTAAAACGCTATGCTTCACACATTTCACTGATTCATGTAACAAACCATTTAAGATTTGCTATCTTATCTGCGTGCGGCCTAAATTTTTCAGGCAGCGCCCTTTCGAAAATAACTTTATAAAACAGGCGCAGCCACGATTTCCCTGGTGTTGGCGCAGTATTCGCGCACCCCGGTTAAGCCGGGGTCATTTTTTTCTGGCGTCGACCCAGGCTTTAAGCACCGCCACATCGTTTTGCCACTCTTGTTTCATCTCTTCAACCCAATCACCCACGTTATCTTCCCATGCAGGTAAATCAGGCGACTGAATCTGTTGACCCAGCTGCTGCAGATGGCGTAAGCCGACCGAGCCGGCCGCACCTTTAATTTTATGTCCTTCTTCGACAATGCCCTTCTGGTCCCGGGCGGTCAGGTTTGATTCCAGCACGCTCAGATAGCCCGGCATCATTTTTTCGAACACCGCCAGACCATCGGTAATCAGTTTCGGGCCGACCAGATCGATGTACTGCTCCAGCATCGCGGTATCGAGTATCGTTTGGGCTTTTGCGCTATCAACAGACGTCATGGTGCTCTCCTCTTCATCATGGGTATCCCAGAACTTCTTGATCATGGCGGTCAGAGCAGGCACCGCCAGCGGCTTGCTGAGTACATCGTCCATACCGGCATCGAGATACTCTTTTTTATCTTTCAGCACGTTCGCCGTCAGCGCCACCAGCGGCGGCAGTTCGTCGGCCGCGTACTGACGCGTCAGCTCTCGCGAAATATCCAGCCCGGTCATATCCGGCAGCTGAATATCCAGCAGAACAAGATCGTATTCGCCCGGTTTAAACATCTCCAGCGCGGCCTTACCGGTCATCGCGACATCCACGCTGTTGCCCAGTTTTTCCAGCACCGAGCGCGCCACAATCACGTTCAGCTCAATATCTTCCACCAGCAGGACGTGCAGCGCGGGCAGCGGCATGTCGTCGTTTTCAAAGGTGTCTTCAACCTCTTCCGCCACCGCCGGCGCATGGACCGTCAGCGTGAAGGTTGACCCTTTACCCGGCTGGCTGGCAACGGTGATATCGCCACCCATACTCTTCGCCAGCCGTTTAGAGACCGCCAGGCCAATGCCCGTTCCGGTCGCCGGTTTCCCGCCGTTGCTGTCCTTCACCTGATAGTACATCGCGAAAATTTTGTCCTGCTCCTCCTGCGGAATACCTATCCCGGAGTCCTCCACCTCGAAGTGCAGCATGTCGCCTTCGTCATAGCGGATGCGCACCGCCACCTGCCCCTTCTGGGTAAATTTCACCGCGTTGCTGATAAGGTTCCACAGGATCTGGCGCAGACGCGTGCCGTCAGTCACCACTTTATGCGGCAGCGGCAGGGTTGGCTCCATGACAAAGCTCAGTCCCTTCTGCTGCGCCTGCAGGCCGGACAGGTTTTCGAGGTCGGCAAGGAAGCTGGTGAAATCAACAGGCTGATTATCAAGCTGAACTTTACGGCGCTCCATCTTATCCATATCAATAATATCGTTGAAGATATTACCCAGCGTGACCGCTGAGACATGGATAGTCTTGAGGTATTTCTCCTGCTCTGCGGTCAGGTCGGTATCCAGCAGAATACGGCTCAGCCCGACAATGCCATTAAGCGGCGTACGCAGCTCGTGGCTGATAGTGGAGATAAAGGTCGTCTTATCACGGCTGGCGCGCTCCAGGGCATCCTGGTAGCGCTTACGCTCGGTGATATCGCGGCCAAAGCCCATCAGGCCGTGGCGTTTCCCCACGCGGTCATAGTAGGGCACCTTACGGATCTCAAAACAGGCTTTGCGTCCGTCCGGGTAATCCAGCCACTGTTCATAGGTCAGCGAGACGTTATGGCGGAATACTTTTTCGTCCGTCTCCATGACCTTGGCCGCCGCTTCTTCAGAGTAAACGTCCTGCGGCTTCAGGTTAATCAGCTGCTTCTCGCTTTTCCCGGTGAGCAACTCCATCGCCCGGTTACAGCCGGAAAACTCTTTATCTTCATTACGGTAAAACACCAGATCCGGCGAAGCATCGAGGAACGACCGCAGGAAAGAGGATTGCTGCTCAAGCTGGATCTGCGTGACCTCGCGCTCTTTCATTTCGATTTTCAGCTGCTCCAGCGTGGCCTGACGCTCGGCTTCCGCCTTCTCACGATCTGAAATCTCCTGATTCAGCTGCGCAATGTTGTCTTTAAGCTGGACGTTGAGCTTCAGGTCGCGCTCGCGCATCTCTTCCAGTTTATCGACCAGTTTTGACAGACGCTGACGGGACTCTTCCAGCTGTTCAACCACCACGGAAAGGAAATAGACCGCCCAGGGAGTAATGAGCAAGCCAAAGAAGATGGAGCGGATAACGTCGATACTCTCGACCTGACCATGCAGAACCATGGTGACGGCCATTTGCACGACAATGGCCAGAACGACCAGCGCCAGCGCAAGCAGCATGGAGAAACGCACCAGCCCAAGCTTCATCATCAGGTCGACGTAATACTGGGCAAGCATTCGAATTTGCTTCATAGAAGATCCCTTCACGACTTTATCGCTCAATAATACTCAAATTCAGGGCGAGGCGTTGAAGGTTGTGAGAAAAAGTGCGGGGTGAAACAGGAGATTAGCCTCGCTCCCGGTTAACCGGAAGCGAGGAGAGGTCGATCAGGAGCGTTTCAACAGCAGCCAGAGGCTGATCAGGAGGAAACTTGCGCTTGGCAGCAGCGCACCTATTATCGGCGGAATGCCATAAACCAGCGTCAGCGGACCGAAGATCTGATCGAGCACGTAGAACACAAAGCCGAAGCTGATACCGGTCACGACGCGCACGCCCATCGGCACGCTGCGTAACGGACCGAAGATAAACGACAGCGCCATCAGCATCATCACCGCCACGGACATCGGCTGGAAGATCTTGCTCCACATGTTGAGCTGATAACGTCCCGCATCCTGCCCGCTCGACTTCAGGTATTTCACATAGTTGTGCAAACCGCTGATGGAGAGCGCGTCAGGGTCCAGCGCAACAACACCGAGCTTATCGGGCGTCAGGTTGGTCTTCCACGTACCGGTTACAGTCTGAGAACCGGCGATCTGTTTCGGATCGGTCAGGTCAGACTCATCGACCTGGGACAAACGCCACAGTTTATGTTCGGCGTCAAATTTCGCCGAAGAGGCGTGGCGGACTGACTCCAGACGGCGCTGGTCATCGAAAGCATAGATGCTCACCCCACCCAGTTCATCATTCCCCTTCACCCGTTCGATGTAGACGAAATTTTTACCGTCTTTCGCCCATAAACCTTGTTGAGTCGAGAGCAGCGAGCCGCCATACATGGCCTGCGCACGGTAGTTACGCGCCATCTGTTCGCCCTGCGGCGCGACCCATTCGCCAATCGCCATGGTCAACAGCACCAGTGGGATCGCGGTTTTCATGACCGACAGCGCAACCTGCATGCGGGTAAAGCCCGAGGCCTGCATAACGACCAGCTCGCTGCGCTGCGCCAGCATTCCTAGCCCCAGCAGCGCGCCCAGCAGGGCCGCCATCGGGAAGAAAATCTGCACATCTTTCGGCACGCTGAGCAGGGTATACATCCCCGCGCCCATCGCGTCATAGCTCCCCTGCCCGGCTTTTTTCAGCTGATCGACAAATTTGATAATGCCGGAGAGCGACACCAGCATGAACAACGTCATCATGATGGTGGTAAAAATGGTTTTACCGATATAGCGATCAAGAACGCCAAACGCCTGCATTAGATGGCTCCTTTACGCGAGAATCGGGCACGTATGCGGCGCACAGGCACCGTATCCCACAGGTTTAATCCCAGCGCCAGTAAGATGTACAGGCTGTTGACGAACCATGTCCAGACCATAGGGTCCAGCTTACCCTTCGCGCCGTTAGAACGAATCGAGGTTTGCAGCAGGAAATAGATCAGGTAAAGCAGCATCGCCGGCAGCATAGAGAGCACGCGTCCCTGGCGCGGGTTCACCACGCTCAGCGGAACGACAATCAGCGCCATCATAAACACGGTGAAGACAAGCGTAATACGCCAGTGGAACTCAGCGCGCGCTCTGTCGGTATCGGTATTCCACAGGGTACGCATGTCCATTTGCTCGGTATCCGTTGGATCGAGCGCCACCGCCTGATGGCCGATAATGGCCTGATAGTTCTGGAAATCCGTAATACGGAAGTCGCGCAGCATCGCGGTGCCTTCGAAACGGGTGCCTTTGTTCAGCGTCACGATCTGAGAACCATCTTTGCGCTGAGCAAGCTGACCGGAGTCTGCAACCACCACGGAAGGACGCGCGTTACCTTTGGGACGTAACTGCGCCAGGAATACGTCGTTGAATTTACTGCCGTCAACGCTCTCAATAAACAGCACGGAGTTGCCGTCGGTCGCCTGCTGGAACTGACCCTGAGCTAAGGCTGCCATGCCGGGGTTGGCTTTCGCTTCGGCCAGCACTTCGTCCTGATGACGGGAAGACATGGGCCCCGCCCACATCACATTCACCGCTGCGACAATACCCGTGAACAGCGCCAGTATCATGGCTGCTTTCACCAGTACCGCTTTGCTCAGGCCACAGGCATGCATCACCGTGATTTCACTCTCGGTGTAGAGTTTCCCAAGCGTCATGAGCAGGCCAAGGAAAAGACTTAGCGGCAGGATGAGCTGCGCCATTTCCGGGATCCCTAAACCAAGCAGGGAAAGCACCAGATTAGTTGGAATTTCGCCGTCAACGGCCGCACCGAGGATCTTAACCAGCTTCTGACAGAAAAAAATCAGCAGCAGGATGAAGAGGATCGCCAGTTGGCTTTTGAGCGTCTCCCGCACCAGATATCTTATGATTATCACTTTAAATACGCCCGTAAAAACCCGTCTCTTTGCTGGAAAATCGCTTGTTTCATGGCTTAAACGTCATTTATTCTCTTGAGTCGTCGAAATCATCGCTAAGATTAAAACATCCGGCGGATTCACGCTTCAGGACTTTTTCTGACGTGTCGAAACCGTAGTAACGTAAGATTAACACGAAGTCACCACAACAGCGGACATGAGTTACGAAAGGTTTCAATTCTATCCGTAGCTGCCGCCGTTGTCTTTAAGATTCAGGAGCGTAGTGCATGGAGTTCAGTGTAAAAAGCGGTAGCCCGGAGAAACAGCGGAGTGCCTGCATCGTTGTGGGCGTCTTTGAACCACGCCGACTCTCCCCGATCGCCGAGCAACTCGATAAAATCAGTGACGGCTATATTAGCGCCCTGCTGCGCCGTGGCGAACTGGAAGGCAAACCTGGGCAGACGCTGTTACTGCACCATGTTCCGAACGTACTGTCAGAACGTATTCTGCTGATTGGCTGCGGCAAAGAACGCGAGCTGGATGAACGTCAGTATAAGCAGGTGATTCAGAAAACAATCAATACGCTGAATGATACCGGCTCAATGGAAGCCGTCTGCTTCCTGACGGAACTGCACGTTAAAGGACGTAACACCTACTGGAAAGTGCGTCAGGCGGTTGAAACGGCAAAAGAGAGCCTGTACAGCTTCGATCAGCTGAAGACCAATAAAAGCGAGCCGCGTCGTCCACTGCGTAAAATGGTCTTTAACGTGCCAACCCGTCGCGAGCTGACCAGCGGCGAACGCGCGATCCAGCACGGTCTGGCGATCGCGGCCGGCATTAAAGCGGCCAAAGATCTCGGCAACATGCCGCCTAACATCTGTAACGCGGCGTACCTGGCCTCTCAGGCGCGTCAGCTGGCCGACGCCTACAGCAAAAACGTCATTACCCGCGTCATCGGCGAACAGCAGATGAAAGAGCTGGGGATGCACTCTTACCTGGCGGTCGGTAACGGCTCGCAGAACGAATCCCTGATGTCCGTCATCGAGTACAAAGGCAACCCGTCCGAAGACGCGCGCCCGATTGTGCTCGTCGGTAAAGGCCTGACCTTCGACTCCGGCGGTATCTCCATCAAGCCTGCCGAAGGCATGGATGAGATGAAGTACGACATGTGCGGTGCGGCGGCGGTTTACGGCGTGATGCGCATGGTCGCGGAACTGCAGCTGCCTATCAACGTGATCGGCGTTCTGGCGGGCTGCGAAAACATGCCTGGCGGGCGCGCCTATCGTCCGGGTGACGTTCTGACCACCATGTCCGGCCAGACCGTTGAAGTGCTGAACACCGACGCCGAAGGCCGTCTGGTGCTGTGTGACGTGCTGACCTACGTTGAGCGCTTCGAGCCGGAAGCGGTGATTGACGTCGCTACCCTCACCGGAGCCTGTGTGATTGCGCTGGGCCACCACATCACCGGCCTGATGTCGAACCACAATCCGCTGGCGCATGAGCTTATTGGTGCCTCAGAGCAGGCTGGGGACCGCGCATGGCGTCTGCCGCTGGGTGACGAATATCAGGATCAGCTGGAGTCTAACTTTGCGGATATGGCGAACATTGGCGGACGTCCTGGCGGGGCGATCACCGCGGGCTGCTTCCTGGCACGCTTCACCCGCAAGTACAACTGGGCGCACCTGGATATCGCGGGCACCTCATGGCGCTCCGGTAAAGCTAAAGGCGCAACCGGTCGTCCAGTGGCGCTGCTGTCGCAGTTCCTGCTCAATCGTGCGGGTTTTAACGGCGACGAGTAAGTCAAACGGCAGTAAACCGTAGGCCGGGTAAGGCGAAGCCGCCGCCCGGCTTAAGCATTTAAAGTGAGCACAAGAAGCCCCATATATGAAGAATGCAACGTTCTACCTTCTGGACAACGACACCCATCAGGATGGCCTCAGCGCCGTAGAACAGCTGGTGTGTGAAATTGCCGCAGAACGTTGGCGCGCAGGTAAACGCGTTCTGATCGCCTGTGAAGATGAACAGCAGGCGATTCGCCTGGATGAAGCGCTGTGGGCGCGCCCGCCGGAGAGTTTTGTGCCGCATAACCTGTCGGGCGAAGGCCCGCGCGGCGGTGCACCGGTTGAAATTGCCTGGCCGCAAAAGCGCAACAGCAGCGCGCGCGATATTCTGATTAGCCTGCGGATAGATTTTGCAGATTTTGCCACCGCTTTCACAGAAGTGGTAGACTTTGTCCCTTACGAAGAATCTTTGAAACAACTGGCGCGCGAACGCTATAAAGCGTACCGCCTGGCTGGTTTTAACCTGAATACGGCAACCTGGAAATAATGGAAAAGACATATAACCCACGCGATATCGAACAGCCGCTTTACGAGCACTGGGAACAGCAGGGCTATTTCAAGCCTAACGGCGACGAAAGCAAAGAGTCCTTCTGCATCATGATCCCGCCGCCGAACGTCACCGGCAGTTTGCATATGGGTCATGCTTTCCAGCAGACCATCATGGACACCATGATCCGCTACCAGCGCATGCAGGGTAAAAACACCCTGTGGCAGGCGGGGACTGACCACGCGGGTATCGCGACCCAGATGGTAGTTGAGCGTAAAATTGCCGCTGAAGAAGGAAAAACCCGCCACGACTACGGTCGCGACGCGTTCATCGACAAAATCTGGCAGTGGAAGGCGGAATCCGGCGGCACAATTACCCGTCAGATGCGCCGTCTCGGCAACTCCGTAGACTGGGAGCGCGAGCGCTTCACCATGGACGAAGGCTTGTCCAACGCCGTTAAAGAAGTTTTCGTCCGCCTGTACAAAGAAGACCTGATTTACCGCGGCAAACGCCTGGTAAACTGGGATCCAAAACTGCGCACCGCCATCTCTGACCTGGAAGTGGAAAACCGCGAGTCTAAAGGCTCCATGTGGCACATCCGCTATCCGCTGGCCGATGGCGCAAAAACCGCCGACGGTAAAGATTACCTGGTGGTCGCAACGACCCGTCCGGAAACCCTGCTGGGCGATACCGGCGTAGCCGTTAACCCGGAAGATCCGCGTTATAAAGATCTGATCGGCAAATTCGTGGTGCTGCCGCTGGTAAACCGCCGTATTCCGATTGTGGGCGACGAACACGCCGACATGGAAAAAGGCACCGGCTGCGTAAAAATCACCCCTGCACACGACTTCAACGACTATGAAGTCGGCCGTCGTCACGCCCTGCCGATGATCAACATCCTGACCTTCGACGGCGATATCCGCGAAAACGCAGAAGTGTACGACACCAAAGGCAACGAATCCGACGTTTATTCCAGCGACATCCCGGCGGAATTCCAGAAGCTGGAACGTTTTGCCGCGCGTAAAGCGATCGTGGCTGCCGTTGACGCACTGGGCCTGCTGGAAGAGATCAAGCCTCACGACCTGACCGTGCCGTACGGCGACCGTGGTGGCGTGGTAATCGAGCCAATGCTGACCGACCAGTGGTACGTGCGTGCCGACGTGCTGGCGAAACCGGCTGTTGAAGCGGTTGAGAACGGCAGCATTCAGTTCGTGCCGAAGCAGTACGAAAACATGTACTTCTCCTGGATGCGCGATATTCAGGACTGGTGTATCTCTCGTCAGCTGTGGTGGGGTCACCGTATCCCGGCATGGTACGACAACGAAGGCAACGTCTACGTTGGTCGCAGCGAAGATGAAGTGCGTCAGGAAAACAACCTGAGCGCGGACGTTGCGCTGCGTCAGGACGAAGACGTTCTGGACACCTGGTTCTCCTCCGCGCTGTGGACCTTCTCCACCCTCGGCTGGCCAGAGAACACCGACGCGCTGCGTCAGTTCCATCCAACCAGCGTGATGGTGTCCGGTTTCGACATCATCTTCTTCTGGATTGCCCGCATGATCATGATGACCATGCACTTCATCAAAGACGAAGACGGCAAGCCGCAGGTTCCGTTCCATACCGTTTACATGACCGGTCTGATCCGCGACGACGAAGGCCAGAAGATGTCCAAGTCCAAGGGGAACGTTATTGACCCGCTGGACATGGTTGACGGTATCTCTCTGGAAGAGCTGCTGGAAAAACGTACCGGCAACATGATGCAGCCGCAGCTGGCGGAGAAAATCCGCAAGCGCACCGAGAAGCAGTTCCCGAACGGGATTGAGGCTCACGGTACCGACGCCCTGCGCTTCACCCTGGCGGCGCTGGCCTCTACCGGCCGTGACATCAACTGGGACATGAAGCGTCTGGAAGGTTACCGTAACTTCTGTAACAAGCTGTGGAACGCCAGCCGCTTCGTGCTGATGAACACCGAAGATCAGGATTGTGGCTTCAACGGCGGCGAAATGACGCTGTCTCTGGCTGACCGCTGGATCCTGGCGGAATTCAACCAGACGGTAAAAGCGTTCCGCGAGGCGCTGGACAGCTACCGCTTCGACATCGCGGCGGGCATCCTGTATGAATTCACCTGGAACCAGTTCTGCGACTGGTATCTGGAGCTGGCGAAGCCGGTCATGAACGGCGGCACTGAAGCGGAACTGCGGGGCACGCGCAACACGCTGATTACCGTTCTGGAAGGCCTGCTGCGCCTGGCGCACCCGGTTATTCCATTCATCACCGAGACCATCTGGCAGCGCGTGAAGGTGATTGCTGGCATCAACGCAGATACCATCATGCTGCAACCGTTCCCGGAATTCGATGCGGCGAAAGTGGATGAAGCGGCATCAGCGGATACCGAGTGGCTGAAGCAGGCGATCGTTGCGGTACGTAACATCCGTGCTGAAATGAACATTGCCCCTGGCAAACCGCTGGAGCTGCTGCTTCGTGGCTGCAGCGAAGCTGCCGTTCGTCGCGTCACAGAGAACAACACCTTCCTGAAAACCATGGCGCGTCTGGAAAGCATCACCGTGCTGCCTGCGGATGACAAAGGTCCGGTTTCCGTGACCAAAATCATCGACGGCGCCGAGCTGCTGATCCCGATGGCGGGTCTGATCGACAAAGACGCCGAGCTGGCTCGTCTGGCGAAAGAAGTGGCGAAAGTCGACGTGGAAATTGGCAAAATCGAAAGCAAGCTGGCGAACGAAGGCTTTGTCGCCCGCGCGCCGGAAGCGGTCATCGCGAAAGAGCGTGAGCGTCTGGTTGCCTTCGCCGATGCGAAGACCAAGCTGATTGAGCAGCAGGCGGTTATCGCTGCCCTGTAATGCTTTTACCCCTTACGCTTCAGAGCGTAAGGGGTATCCTTCCTGAAAACTCCTCGCTTGCACTCCCCTTTCTGCGGTGCTATTAACAGCAGTTATGTGTCAATTTTTGTAATGAGTAATGCTATGAGCGTGATTACCCCCGTCGCGACGACGATGCGCCGGATCGCTGAGCAGGATAACCCGGCTATCGCCGCCGTTATCCGCACCGTTTCTGCCGAATATGGCCTGACGGCTGACAAAGGCTACACGGTTGCCGACCCGAACCTGGACGCGCTTTACCAGCTCTACAGCCAGCCAGGGCACGCCTACTGGGTAATCGAGCAGAACGGCCAGGTTGTCGGAGGCGGCGGCGTGGCGCCCCTCAGCTGCAGCGAGCCGGATATCTGCGAGCTGCAGAAAATGTATTTCCTGCCAACGGCGCGCGGGCAAGGACTGGCGAAAAAGCTGGCGCTGATTGCTCTGGATCATGCGCGCAAGCAGGGCTTCACCCGCTGCTACCTTGAAACGACCGCGTTCCTCAAAGAGGCCATCGGCCTGTATGAACATCTGGGCTTTGAGCATATCGATGCGCCCCTGGGCTGTACCGGTCACGTTGACTGCGAAGTCAGAATGCTGAAAAGTCTGTAACTTTCGTTCCTGCCCTCTTCTGTTAAGCGGCTGTAAACTGAATGCTCTACACTCTCAGTTCACACCACAACGGGGGAAACACGATGTCGAAGATAAAAAGCTACGCCGCACCGCAGGCGGGTGCAGAACTTGAGCTGTACGAGTACGATGCGGGCGAACTAAAAGCAGAAGACGTCGAAGTACAGGTTGATTACTGCGGGATCTGCCACTCGGATCTCTCGATGATCGACAACGAATGGGGCTTCTCCAGCTATCCGCTGGTTGCCGGACACGAAGTCATTGGCCGCGTCGTGGCGCTCGGTAGCGCCGCGCAGGACAAAGGGCTGAAAGTGGGCCAGCGTGTGGGCATTGGCTGGACGGCACGCAGCTGTGGTCACTGCGACGCCTGTATCAGCGGAAATCAGATCAACTGCCTCGAAGGCGCCGTTCCTACCATCCTGAACAAAGGCGGTTTTGCCGATAAGCTGCGCGCCGACTGGCAATGGGTGATCCCGCTGCCGGAGAGCATTGATATCGAATCCGCCGGTCCGCTGCTGTGCGGCGGTATCACCGTCTTCAAGCCCCTGCTGATGCACCATATCACCGCCACCAGCCGCGTGGGCGTCATCGGTATTGGCGGACTGGGCCATATCGCCATCAAGCTGCTGCACGCGATGGGCTGTGAAGTCACGGCGTTCAGCTCGAACCCGGCGAAAGAGAAAGAAGTACTGGCTATGGGGGCGGATAAAGTGGTGAATAGCCGCGATCCGCAGGCGCTGAACGCGCTGGCGGGCCAGTTTGATCTGATCATCAACACCGTTAACGTGGATCTCGACTGGCAGCCGTACTTTGAAGCGCTGGCCTACGGCGGTAACTTCCACACCGTGGGTGCGGTGATGAAGCCGCTGCCGGTTCCGGCGTTTACCCTGATCGGTGGGGATCGCAGCATATCCGGTTCTGCTACCGGTACGCCGTACGAGCTGCGCAAACTGATGAAATTCGCCGGGCGCACCAAAGTGGCGCCGACCACCGAACTTTATCCGATGTCGAAGATCAACGAAGCGATCCAGCACGTGCGCGACGGTAAAGCTCGCTACCGCGTGGTGCTGAAAGCGGATTTCTGATGTGAGTTTGCCGGGTGGCGGCTTCGCCTTACCCGGCCTACTTTCACTGCTGTGCCAATACGTTAAATACTTCCGCTATCGCGACCGCTCCCGGATCCATTACCCCATCCAGATTCTCTTTATTGACATACGACGAGCGTCCCGCGCCGGCTTTCGCCATTTTCGCCGTTGCTTCGGCACCGTGCTGTGCTGCCTTCGCCGCTGCCTCGATATCTCCCTTCAGCAACGCCTCCAGCGCCGGTTGCAGCGCGTCGATCAGTGTACGATCGCCGAGATCTGCCCCACCGTACTGCTTCATCTGCGCCAGCCCGCTGAGCAATGCCTCGGGCAGCGGCTGACCATCGTGAAGCTTTTGCCCGGCCGCGGTGAAGAAGATCGACATCAGCACCCCGCTCGATCCGCCCATCACCGTAGCCAGCCGCTCGCCCACCAGCAACAGCAGCGTCGATACGTTATCAAGCGGGAGCTTGCGATCCTCCAGACGCTGCGCAATATCCCGCGCCCCTTGCGCAAAAGTGGAGCCGGTATCGCCGTCGCCCACTTTGGCATCCAGCGCGTTCAGTCGGTTTTCCAGCTGGAGCAGCGTTTTCGTCACCGAGGAAACATATTCAGCCACCCGCAGATTGTCCGACGGAGTGTATTCCACGCGATCGTGAATGGCGGTATGCGCCACGGTGCGCAGTGGCGCAAACGCCACGGGCTTCTGCCAGCCCAGCGTTTCGACCTCGGCGTGAATCGCCTTTTCAAAGAAGTCGTTGAGCTTCAGCAGCGTGAGCGAAAAGCCCTTCATGTCCAGCGCGCTCACCAGCGGTGCGGGGCCTATCAGGTACGCGATCTCCTCTTTCAGCGCCGAATGCGCCAGCTCTTTGGTCAGCAGCGCCATCTCCAGCGCCGATACGCCGCCGAGATTGTTAATCAATACCGCAAACCGCCCCTCTCCCGCCTGCGCGCGTAACGGCGTCACCAGCGTGTCGATAATGGCTTTGCTGTTCTGCGTATCAACGACGGAAGCACCGGGCTCGCCGTGAATGCCCAGCCCCAGCTCGACATGGCCCTGCTTAATGCGCCCCTCTTCCTCGTCGCTGCCTGGCAGGTTGCACGTTTGCATCGCAACGCCCAGACTCCAGAGGTTATCGCAGGCCTGTTGCGCAATATCCCGTACCTCACTCAACGATTTCCCGTGCTCCGCCGCATAGCCCGCAATCTTGTGCACCAGTGCCGTACCGGCAATACCGCGCGGCTGTTTGTTATCCGGCAGCGCGATATCGTCCGCCACGATCGCCATCTCCACCTTAAGACCGTAGCGTTTGGCCTTTTCTGCCGCGAGGCCAAAGTTCAGGCGATCGCCGGTGTAGTTTTTGACAATCAGCAGACAGCCTCGATCGCCCGTGACCGCCACAATGGCATTCAGCACCGCATCCACGCTCGGCGAGGCAAACAGATCGCCACACACTGCCGCCGTCAGCATCCCTTTGCCGACAAACCCGGCGTGCGCGGGTTCGTGGCCTGAGCCGCCGCCGGAGATCACCGCCACGCGGCTTTTGTCCCAGTCGCCGCGTGCGACGATCCTGATGGCCGGATCGATATCAAGTTTGACGAGATTTGCGTGTGGCGCAGAAAGCAGTATGCCTTCAATGGCATCGTTGACCAGCTGTTTGCGATCGTTAAAGAAGAATCTGGACATCGTTTCCCACTATTTTTGTGAACCGTATGCAAAAGCATAGTCCGCGCTGGATAATGCGCCGCAAAGTCAGGAATTTACTCAACCAAATTGCGGTCAGGTTGCCTATACTCCACCCAGGACTAAGAGAGGAAGCGCATCATGAGTACACCATTGTTAATTGCCCGGACGCTGGAAAAAGAGCTGTATTTACTGCCCGCGATGGCGAACCGCCACGGTCTGATCACCGGAGCGACCGGGACAGGCAAAACCGTCACCCTGCAAAAGCTGGCTGAGTCGCTTTCGGAGATTGGCGTACCGGTCTTTATGGCTGACGTGAAAGGCGATTTAACCGGTGTGGCTCAGGAAGGTACGGCCTCTGAGAAACTGCTCGAACGGCTGAAGAATATTGGCATCACGGACTGGACGCCGCATAACAATCCGGTGGTAGTGTGGGATATCTTTGGTGAGAAAGGCCACCCGGTGCGCGCTACCGTCTCCGACCTCGGCCCGCTTCTGCTGGCCCGTCTGCTTAACCTCAACGACGTGCAGTCCGGCGTGCTGAATATTATCTTCCGCATTGCCGACGATCAGGGGCTGTTGCTGCTTGATTTCAAAGATCTGCGCGCCATTACGCAGTACATCGGCGATAACGCCAAATCCTTCCAGAACCAGTACGGCAATATCAGCAGCGCCTCGGTGGGCGCCATTCAGCGCGGGTTGCTGACCCTGGAGCAACAGGGTGCCGAACACTTCTTCGGCGAGCCGATGCTGGATATCAAAGACTGGATGCGCACCGACAGCAGCGGCAAAGGCATCATCAACATTCTGAGCTCCGAGAAGCTCTACCAGATGCCAAAGCTCTACGCCGCCAGCCTGCTGTGGATGCTCTCTGAGCTCTACGAACAGTTACCCGAAGCGGGCGACCTGGAAAAACCGAAGCTGGTCTTCTTCTTCGACGAAGCGCACCTTCTGTTTAACGATGCGCCGCAGGTATTGCTGGATAAGATTGAACAGGTCATTCGCCTGATCCGCTCCAAAGGCGTTGGCGTCTGGTTTGTTTCACAAAACCCGTCGGACATCCCGGATAACGTGCTCGGCCAGCTCGGTAACCGCGTGCAGCACGCCCTGCGCGCCTTTACGCCGAAGGATCAGAAAGCGGTGAAAGCCGCCGCGCAGACCATGCGCGCTAATCCTGCCTTTGATACCGAAGCGGCGATTCAGGCGCTAGGCACCGGTGAAGCGCTGATCTCGTTCCTGGATGCGAAGGGCAGCCCGTCTGTGGTAGAACGCGCCATGGTGATCGCGCCCTGCTCGCGCATGGGGCCGGTTACCGACGATGAGCGCAACGGCCTGATTAACCACTCTCCGGTTTATGGGAAATACGAAGACGAGGTGGATCGCGAGTCCGCGTTCGAGATGCTGCAAAAAGGGGTCCAGGCGACAACGGAATCGCAGGATGCGCCTGCCGCTAAAGGGCAATCTGTCGCCGTTGATGACGGCATTCTCGGTGGGCTCAAAGACATTCTGTTCGGCAGCACCGGGCCGCGCGGCGGCAAGCGCGACGGCGTGGTGCAGACCATGGCGAAAAGCGCGGCGCGGCAGGTCACCAATCAGATAGTGCGCGGCATGCTGGGAAGTCTGTTAGGCGGCCGTCGCCGGTAGCGGGGATAAAGTAAAACTGTCCTATACTTACCTGAGATTCGCCTTTTTGAATACCTCCCCCGTTTGGGAAGGTATTCAAACGCCTCAGTGCTTATCCATATCGCAGCGCATATGATCCCAGCCGGTGTAGTTTTTCACTTCTGGTACTTTGTCTGGCTGTCCTTGCCAGTTGATTTTAAATTGCTCAATACTCCCCTGGAGCCCTTCTTTGGTCATGTAGACCATGCCCCATGCCGCTCCCGGAGAGCGTGGTTTAATATGATGCACAGAGCCGTCCTCAGCTTCATAGGTTATCCCCGGCCCCCCTGTTGCCAGACGGGGGTCATCATAGGGTTTGGATGACATATATAGTCGGTGTTTGGTTTGCAAGAATCCCTGATCGTTTACGACGGTGAAAGATATCAGGGCATCGTAGGGTGGCGAGGAATCGCCATTAGGTTCGTTTTCAGTGGGCGGGAACGATGAAGGATACCATGTCTTCCCATAGTCTTTAGACACAATCGAGCCGGCTGAATCCCAGGTTGGCAGCGCAATATAACGTTCTGAAGGATGAATAAATTTTTTGGTAAAAATACGATAAAACTGGCTTACGGGTTGAGTTCGAATCCCCCGTTTCGTATCGACATACCAGATTTCACCTGCACAATTCCAGCCTTTCAACTCTAGGTAGCGGTGGCCATCAAAACGGTACACAATTTGCGTAGGACTGGTATCTGCGGAGGGCTGATTCATCGCCCAGATGGTCACGATACCGATAACTAATACTAACCATAAGATGAAAAATTTCCGGCTCACGTGATATACCTACTTTTCGTTAATTTGGCTTATATTTAACGCTCGTGGCATTTCCCATTGCAGAATAATTTTTTCTTCGAACTTAACAGGCTTAACAATGCCATATTCAATTTCCATCCTGTTGCGTTTATGGGGTCGGACACCAGCATAATTATTCACTACCCCAAATTCATCTTTCGGTAATATTGCGTCAGGTTTATTCATAAAAAATTTGGTCGTAGAATCATCCAGTTTTCCTGTTCGGTAATATTCTTTAGCCTGAAAATTCTTATTCAACGGATCCCGCCAGTCCGCGCGATGCAAAAGATCCTCCCAAAAACGGCCAGCCTTATAATCAAAAGATTTGCATTGCCCGATGGCTAAATCAAAGGCCATGGCCTGGGAAGGTGCATACTCGCTCATCACAATGGAGGAGTGCTGGCTGTACCCAACGGGATCAGCTTTCTTCCATTCATCTTCCAGCTCATCGCGGTTTTTCAGCCAAACCAGCGTCAGGTTTCTGAACGTATCGACGCCCGACACAACTCCCTGAATCACTTTGTGCTTCCGCTCAACTGTCATCTCTTGCAGCTCGTCAGGGGTCAGCGAATGGCCTGGCTTCATCGTTGGGTAATAATATTTATCCATAGGAAACATGCCTGAGGCTGTTCTGCTCAGGGCATGGGCTTTCGCGGAATACGAAATATAGGCGTCGGGACTTTCTGGATCGATATAAGCTTCATAGGGTATATCGCAGGTTTTCGGGTCGTTGTCTTTTCGGTTTTTCTCACCCTGTAATTCAAATACAAATGGCTCAGGTAATTCTTCGCCATTGATGACAACATCACGAGCAGAGTAAATCGCGTTCGTAACAGAACTGTATTTCGCATCCCCTTTCTGTATTGCGGGCAGTTCGAAGCACGTTTTGTCTGGCGGGAAACCGACATGACCATGCTGGTAAAAGACCCGCTGATACAGGTTTGGAATATGACAGGCGATGTTTTGCGGGATACCGCGCCAGCCAATGCCCTGAATGTTTTTCAGGGATACCGTTCCGTCATTCGGGCAGAAATAATTATACACCTTGCCGTTATTATCCCGTCGGAACCGAGCATCCTGCCGTAATGGGTTATCTGACGGTTTTCGTAATGTGCAAGCGGCCTCCATCGCCAGCATGTCTGCCTCAGTCACCTCGCCACCTTTGTACTGCGTTGCCATCAGGGCACAGAAATTGCTGAATGTCTGCTGACGGGCAGCGCTGGTCTGGTGATGACCAGACTGGGCATTTTCTAATAGTCGCTCTTCCAGCGAATACGGGGAGTGGGTCAGAATGGTGCAGTTAACGGGATCATAACCAGCCTGCTTCACCAGCATATTAGCCAGCATTGTAATGATAGTGCCCTGGCTGTGCGCCACGATGTTAATCACATCGTTCTCTGTAACTGGCTCTTTTCGGATTTGAATAATCAAATCCGCCAGCCGCTGAGCGGCAAAAAACTGATAGATGCGGTGCGGGTTGGGAAAGATGGGGTGGGTGAAATCGCCGCCATTTGCATGCAACGTCATAAAACCGGTGGCAGCGACGGCAACGCCACCGGCCCCCGGGCCAAGCATGTCCGGTATATTGGTGGTTGCATTGGCAAACGTGCCACCACCTTTGGCAAAATTGATATCGAGCGCATTTTTAAAGCAGTCGTTCTGAAATGCAAACGCCCCTTTACTGTCATTACCCAGCGCGGCCTTCTTGGTTTCGTCATCTTCCTGGTAGGCGTCGTAAGGGATGTGGGCGTCGCTGCCCAGCTTTCCGACTTCGTCCCGATAACGCTTCTGGTCAGCGCGCCACTCCTCATGCGTAACCGGCTTATAGCCCCAGTAAAAGGGGATAATGGGAGAACGTCCAGGCTCACAGATTTTCTTTTGCGCCTCTTCGTTGTGGGACATGATGAAATCTTTCCACTCGTGCGCATACAGGTCTGAACGGTTCAACCGCTTGCTTAACCCGGAAATAATCCCTTTTTCCTGATTCTGATAAGCTTCCCCAACATCGTTCACACCGTGCACCAGAATCACAATGCATGGCATCGGGCGCGGAACGCCGACTTTACGGGTCTGGGCTACCAGGCCCAAACTTTTGTGAACAGGAATATCGTTTTCAGATATAACGCGTGGACAATACGGACTTATTCTTACACCTGTCATCAACGTATCTCCAGATAATGAATACCGCTGAGACAGCTAAAACAACATAAATTACCTTCCATACGGAATATCCTTTTTAAGAGTGGCGATGTAAGACATTACGCCTGTAAGGAAGGCATTTAAATACAAAATAAAATATCAATAAGCACCACAGAAACTCGGATTATTCATCCAGTGAATAACTCACAGAAAAGAGAAAACGGATTTACTGCGATATTAATAGTCTGACGACTACCCACAACTGAAAAGAATAAGAACCATAGCGACTTAAATAAATAAAACTCATCAAATAAACAAATAACGGGATTCATTTATATTGATAAGTTTTCATTAATACTATTCAAATTATTTATAGCAAAACGCTAACGGTCAGAAATTGGAACCCAAGGCATTCCCAGCGCCGCCCCCTGCACGCCGTTCTCCTGCAGGTAGCGGTCGATTTCCACCATCCCCGTCCAGCGGTTCTCACACCATAGCGGTGCCAGAAGCGTTGGACGGCGGGCGCTGGCCGAGATGCGGTGGTAGACAATTTCCGGCGGGGTGTGGCGAATCATCTCCCCCGCCGTCACCGTATAGTCCTCAAGCTCAATACCGCTTAACCGCCCGGCTGCCCAGGCTTTCGCCATAATGCTTCCCGTAACGATATGCAGCGGGTGCAGCTTAATGCCGTCCACGCCGGTCTCAAGCACCTTTTCCAGCGTCTCCAGGCCGTGCTGCTGCCCTTCACCCGGCAAGCCGACAATCAGGTGCGAGCAGACCTTCAGCCCGCGCTCGCGGGCCAGGCGAGTGGTGCGCTGGTAGCAGGCGAAATCATGGCCACGGTTAATACGGTGCAGGGTTTTGTCGTGCGCGGTCTGCAGGCCCAGCTCCAGCCAGATCTCGTAGCCTTGCTCTTTGTACTCGCTGAGCAGGTCCAGCACCGCGTCCGGTACGCAGTCCGGGCGCGTGCCCACGCACAGCCCAACGATGTTAGCCTGGCTGACGGCCTGCTGATACATAGAGCGCAGCACCTGCACTTCCGCCCACGTGCTGGTGTAGGCCTGAAAATAGGCCAGATACTGCTTCGCGCGGTTCACCAGGCTGGCCTGATGGGCAAGCTGTTCAGCGATAGATTTATGCCGCTGGGCCTCGTCAGCAAAGGACGCAACGTTACAGAAGGTGCAGCCGCCGCGCCCGATGGTGCCGTCGCGATTCGGGCAGCTAAACCCGCCGTGCAGCGTCAGCTTATGAACCTTTTGCCCGTACCGCTGCAAAAGATCCCCACCAAACATATTGACTAATTTCTGTAACTGCATAATCTGATAGACCGTCCCGGAGAAAGGGGACAAGCCTGCCACTTTTAGCCTCTGTCGGCGATGACCTGGATCAATCGCCCTGGACGGCTTTTATCTATATGAATAAATACTCAGGATTACTGCAATTTCATTCACGCTACCCGTGATTACTTTTCCTTATGTTCTGATTGTTTTTTTCATTTATAGCGCCACCACTGAAAAACAGTGGGTTTATGCGGGTTTGCAGCCATTGCCAGATTATTATTCTGCTATAAAACGGCTATTCAGCACGCTACATTGATAATACCGCTTTCATATAGTGAGTCAGATCACACTCCGCTGCGTCCTGCCAGGGCATACAATCAATGTAAAAATAGTTAAATGACATTTAATTTCAAAGACATAAACTCTCTTTAGCACATTTTTGTATAAATAAGATTGCCATTTGACCTGTGTACCAATTCCCGATAAGTTGGAAATCCGCTGGAAGCTTTCTGGATGAGCGGCCTGCTCATCATATTTATGCAGTAATTGAGATTCCCTCTGAAGCAAGTCCTCAAACTTGTTTACCTGCGCGAAAGGATGAAAAAGAGGGCGAATGCGAGGTCCGCGTATGAAACGCAAACCCCGTCGCCATGCTCTTTCTGTGCCTGTGCGCCACGGTAAAGTTCAGTGGGAAGCCCGACGAGCCTGGGGAGGTTCACTGATATGTTGTACGATAAATCCCTTGAGAAGGATAACTGTGGTTTCGGCCTGATCGCCCACATAGAAGGCGAACCTAGCCACAAGGTAGTGCGTACTGCTATTCACGCACTGGCCCGAATGCAGCACCGTGGCGCTATTCTTGCCGATGGTAAAACGGGCGACGGTTGCGGCCTGCTGCTGCAAAAACCGGATCTTTTCTTCCGCATCGTGGCGGAAGAGCGCGGCTGGCGTTTAGCCAAAAACTACGCTGTCGGCATGCTGTTCCTGAACCAGGATCCTGAAAAGGCTGCCGCCTCACGCCGCATCGTCGAAGAAGAACTTCAGCGTGAAACCCTGTCGATTGTCGGCTGGCGCAATGTGCCAACCAACGAAGGGGTGCTCGGTGAAATCGCCCTCTCCTCGCTGCCTCGTATTGAACAGATTTTCGTCAACGCGCCTGCGGGCTGGCGTCCGCGTGATATGGAACGCCGTCTGTTTATTGCCCGCCGCCGCATTGAAAAACGTCTCCAGGACGATAAAGAGTTCTACGTTTGTAGCCTCTCTAACCTGGTGAACATCTATAAAGGTCTGTGTATGCCGGCTGACCTGCCGCGCTTCTACCTGGATCTGGCGGACCTGCGTCTGGAATCGGCCATTTGCCTGTTCCACCAGCGCTTCTCCACCAACACCGTTCCACGCTGGCCGCTGGCTCAACCGTTCCGCTACCTGGCGCACAACGGCGAGATCAACACCATCACCGGTAACCGCCAGTGGGCCCGCGCCCGTACCTATAAGTTCCAGACGCCGCTGATCCCCGATCTGCACGATGCCGCGCCGTTCGTGAACGAAACCGGCTCGGACTCCAGCTCCATGGATAACATGCTGGAACTGCTGCTGGCGGGCGGGATGGATATCGTGCGCGCCATGCGTCTGCTCGTGCCGCCGGCCTGGCAGAACAACCCGGATATGGATCCTGAGCTGCGCGCGTTCTTCGACTTTAACTCCATGCACATGGAGCCATGGGACGGCCCGGCGGGCATCGTTATGTCCGACGGCCGTTTTGCCGCCTGTAACCTGGACCGTAACGGTCTGCGTCCGGCGCGCTACGTTATCACCAAAGACAAGCTCATCACCTGCGCCTCTGAAGTCGGCATCTGGGATTACCAGCCTGACGAAGTGGTCGAGAAAGGCCGCGTCGGTCCGGGCGAGCTGATGGTGATCGACACCCGCGGTGGGCGCATCCTGCACTCCGCCGAAACCGACAACGATCTGAAGAGCCGCCACCCGTACAAAGAGTGGATGGAGAAGAACGTGCGTCGCCTGGTGCCGTTCGAAGATCTTACGGACGAAGAAGTGGGCAGCCGCGAGCTGGACGACGATACTCTCGCAAGCTACCAGAAGCAGTTTAACTACAGCGCGGAAGAGCTGGACTCTGTCATCCGCGTGCTCGGTGAAAACGGCCAGGAAGCGGTCGGCTCAATGGGTGACGATACCCCGTTTGCCGTGCTCTCCAGCCAGCCGCGCATCATTTACGACTACTTCCGCCAGCAGTTCGCGCAGGTGACCAACCCGCCGATCGACCCGCTGCGCGAAGCGCACGTGATGTCGTTGGCCACCAGCATCGGTCGTGAGATGAACGTCTTCTGCGAGGCCGAAGGCCAGGCGCACCGTCTGACTTTTAAATCGCCGATCCTGCTGTATTCAGATTTCAAACAGCTCACCACTATGAAAGAGGAGCACTACCGCGCCGACACGCTCGACATTACCTTCGACGTGAACGAAGCGAGCCTTGAAGAGACGGTGAATGCGCTGTGTGACAAAGCCGAACAGATGGTGCGTAACGGCACCGTGCTGCTGGTGTTGTCCGACCGTAATATCGCGAAAAACCGTCTGCCTGTACCTGCCCCGATGGCGGTCGGCGCTATCCAGACGCGTCTGGTCGATAAGAGCCTGCGCTGCGACGCCAACATTATTGTGGAAACCGCCAGCGCCCGCGACCCGCACCACTTTGCCGTGCTGTTAGGCTTTGGCGCGACGGCGATCTACCCGTACCTGGCCTACGAAACGCTGGCGCGCCTGGTGGATACCCGCGCGATCGACAAAGATTACCGCGCGGTGATGCTGAACTACCGTAACGGCATCAACAAAGGTCTGTACAAGATCATGTCCAAAATGGGCATCTCGACCATTGCCTCCTACCGCTGTTCTAAGCTGTTTGAAGCGGTCGGCCTGCATGACGAGGTCGCCAACCTCTGCTTCCAGGGCGTGGTCAGCCGCATCGGCGGCGCCGGTTTTGCTGACTTCCAGCAGGATCTGGTGAACCTGTCCAAACGCGCCTGGCTGGCACGTAAGCCTCTGGATCAGGGCGGTCTGCTGAAATACGTTCACGGCGGCGAGTATCATGCCTACAACCCGGACGTGGTGCGCACGCTGCAGCAGGCGGTTCAGAGCGGTGAATACAGCGATTACCAGCAGTACGCTGAGCTGGTAAACAACCGCCCGGCGGCAACGCTCCGCGACCTCATTGCCCTGAACCCGGGTGATGAAGCGGTCAGCATTGACGAGGTTGAGCCTGCATCCGAGCTGTTCAAACGCTTCGATACCGCGGCGATGTCCATCGGCGCGCTGAGCCCGGAAGCCCACGAAGCGCTGGCGGAAGCCATGAACAGCATCGGCGGCAACTCCAACTCCGGCGAAGGCGGTGAAGATCCGGCGCGTTACGGCACCAACAAAGTGTCCCGCATCAAGCAGGTGGCATCCGGCCGCTTTGGCGTGACGCCTGCGTACCTGGTCAACGCCGACGTGATTCAGATTAAAGTCGCTCAGGGTGCTAAACCGGGCGAAGGCGGCCAGCTGCCGGGTGATAAAGTTACCCCGTACATCGCCAAACTGCGCTATTCCGTGCCGGGCGTGACGCTGATCTCCCCGCCGCCGCACCACGATATCTACTCTATCGAGGACTTAGCGCAGCTGATTTTCGACCTGAAGCAGGTCAACCCGAAGGCGATGATCTCCGTGAAGCTGGTTTCCGAACCGGGCGTCGGCACCATCGCTACCGGCGTGGCGAAAGCCTATGCGGATCTCATCACCATCGCCGGCTACGACGGCGGTACCGGCGCAAGCCCGCTCTCCTCCGTGAAATACGCGGGCTGCCCGTGGGAGCTTGGCCTGGTGGAAACCCAGCAGGCGCTGGTGGCGAACGGTCTGCGTCACAAGATCCGTCTGCAGGTGGACGGCGGCCTGAAAACGGGCCTCGACATCATTAAAGCGGCGATCCTCGGCGCGGAAAGCTTCGGCTTCGGTACCGGCCCAATGGTTGCGCTCGGCTGTAAATACCTGCGTATTTGCCACCTGAACAACTGCGCAACCGGCGTTGCTACCCAGGACGAGAAGCTGCGTAAGAACCACTATCACGGTCTGCCGTTCAAAGTGACCAACTACTTTGAGTTCATCGCCCGCGAAACCCGCGAGCTGATGGCGCAGCTGGGCGTGAAGCGTCTGGTGGACCTGATTGGCCGTACCGACCTGCTGAAAGAGCTGGAAGGCTTCACGGCGAAGCAGCAGAAGCTGGAGCTGAGCAAGCTGCTGGAAACCGCGCAGCCGCACCCTGGCAAAGCGGTCTACTGCACCGAGAACAACCCGCCGTTCGATAACGGCGTGCTGAACGCGCAGCTGTTGCAGCAGGCGAAACCGTACGTGGACGACAAGCAGAGCAAAACGTTCTGGTTTGATATCCGCAACACCGACCGCTCCGTGGGCGCCTCCCTCTCCGGCTACATCGCGCAAACGCACGGTGACCAGGGGCTGGCAGCAGATCCGATTACCGCACACTTCAGCGGTACCGCGGGTCAGAGCTTCGGCGTATGGAACGCAGGCGGCGTTGAGCTGTACCTGACCGGCGATGCCAACGACTACGTCGGTAAAGGCATGGCAGGCGGCCTGCTGGCGGTGCGTCCTCCGGTCGGCTCAGCCTTCCGCAGCCATGAAGCCAGCATCATCGGTAACACCTGCCTGTACGGCGCGACCGGCGGTCGTCTGTTTGCAGCAGGCCGTGCGGGCGAGCGTTTTGCGGTGCGTAACTCCGGTGCTATCACCGTGGTGGAAGGCATTGGCGATAACGGGTGTGAATACATGACGGGCGGGATTGTTTGCGTTCTGGGTAAAACCGGCGTGAACTTCGGCGCGGGCATGACGGGCGGTTTTGCGTACGTCCTGGACGAAGACGGTGAGTTCCGCAAACGCGTGAACCCGGAGCTGGTAGAAGTGCTGGACGTTGATACGCTGGCTATCCATGAAGAACACCTGCGTGGTTTGATTACCGAACACGTGCAGCATACCGGTTCTTCGCGCGGCGAAGAGATCCTGGCAAACTGGCCGGCGTTCTCTGCGAAATTCGCGCTGGTTAAGCCGAAGTCCAGCGATGTTAAAGCCCTGTTGGGTCACCGTAGTCGTAGCGCAGCAGAGCTGCGCGTGCAGGCGCAGTAAGGAATTCAGATGAGCCAGAACGTATACCAGTTTATCGACCTGCAGCGTGTTGATCCGCCAAAGAAACCGCTGAAGATCCGCAAAATTGAATTTGTTGAAATCTACGAGCCGTTTTCAGAAGGCCAGGCCAAGGCACAGGCAGACCGCTGCCTGTCCTGCGGTAACCCTTACTGCGAATGGAAATGTCCGGTACACAACTACATCCCGAACTGGCTGAAGCTGGCCAACGAAGGGCGTATTTTTGAAGCCGCCGAGCTGTCTCACCAGACCAACACCCTGCCGGAAGTGTGCGGCCGCGTGTGCCCTCAGGACCGTCTGTGCGAAGGTTCCTGTACGCTGAACGACGAGTTCGGCGCGGTGACCATCGGCAACATCGAGCGCTATATTAACGATAAAGCGTTCGAGATGGGCTGGCGTCCGGATATGACCGGCGTGAAGCAAACCGACAAGCGCGTGGCAATCATCGGTGCGGGCCCGGCGGGCCTGGCCTGTGCGGACGTGCTGACCCGCAACGGCGTGAAGGCGGTGGTCTTTGACCGCCATCCGGAAATCGGCGGTCTGCTGACCTTCGGTATCCCGGCCTTCAAGCTGGAAAAAGAGGTCATGACCCGTCGCCGTGAAATCTTCACCGGCATGGGCATTGAGTTCAAACTGAACGTGGAAGTGGGCCGCGACGTGCAGCTCGACGACCTGCTGAAGGATTACGACGCCGTGTTCCTCGGCGTGGGCACCTATCAGTCCATGCGCGCCGGTCTGGAGAACGAAGATGCGCCAGGCGTGTACGACGCGCTGCCGTTCCTGATTGCCAACACCAAGCAGATCATGGGCTACGGCGAAACCGCCGATGAGCCGTTCGTCAGCATGGAAGGCAAACGCGTGGTGGTGCTGGGCGGCGGTGATACCGCGATGGACTGCGTGCGTACCTCCATTCGTCAGAATGCGGCACACGTGATCTGCGCCTATCGTCGTGACGAAGAGAACATGCCGGGCTCTAAACGCGAAGTGAAAAACGCGCGTGAAGAGGGCGTGGAGTTCCAGTTCAACATCCAGCCTCTGGGTATTGAAGTGAATGCCAACGGTAAAGTGAGCGGCGTGAAGATGGCGCGCACTGAGATGGGCGCACCGGATGCGAAAGGCCGTCGTCGCGCCGAGATCGTAGCCGGTTCTGAGCACGTGATCCCGGCCGATGCCGTAGTGATGGCGTTCGGCTTCCGTCCTCACAGCATGGAATGGCTGGCGAAGCACAGCGTTGAGCTGGATTCGCAGGGTCGCGTGATTGCGCCAGAAGGCAGCGACAACGCATTCCAGACCAGCAACCCTAAAATCTTCGCCGGTGGCGATATCGTTCGCGGTTCTGACCTGGTGGTAACGGCGATTGCCGAAGGTCGTAAAGCGGCTGACGGGATCCTGAACTACCTGGAAGTGTAAAAAAAACAGGCCCGATTGGGCCTGTTTTTTATTTCACGACGCGAAGAGCCGGACGACCACCGCGCGGAGGCGGATCGTCATCAGGGTCATTGTCGTCGTGATGATCGGGTTTATCACCATCGATAAGTGACATCACCGTGTCGCTTTCGCGCTCATCGGATGCGTTGTCATCATTCAGGCTGGCAACCTCTTCATCATACGCCGCTTCCGGCTCGAACATGGTACCCGCACCGTTTTCACGCGCGTAGATAGCCAGCACGGCTGCCAGAGGTACGGAAACCTGACGCGGCACGCCGCCGAAACGCGCGTTGAAGCGCACTTCATCGTTTGCCAGCTCCAGGTTACCCACCGCGCGCGGGGCGATGTTCAGTACGATCTGTCCGTCACGTGCGTATTCCATTGGAACCAGCACGCCCGGCAACGTCACATCCACAACCAGGTGCGGCGTGAGCTGGTTATCCAGCAGCCATTCATAGAAGGCGCGCAGCAGATACGGACGGCGTGGGGTAAGTTGTGACATTTCCACAGTCATTAGCCTCGGCCGAGACGCATTTCACGTTCCGGTTCAGTTAAAGATGCCAGGAAAGAGTCGCGCTCAAAGACGCGAGTCATATAGCCTTTCAGCTCTTTTGCGCCAGGACCGCTGAACTCTACGCCCAGGGTTGGCAGACGCCACAGCAGCGGTGCCAGGTAGCAATCCACCAGGCTGAACTCATCGCTCAGGAAGAATGGTTTCTGACCAAACACAGGAGCGATCGCCAGCAGCTCTTCACGCAGTTGTTTACGTGCAGCGTCAGCTTCAGAAGCAGAACCGCTGGTAATCACGTTCATCAGCGAGTACCAGTCTTTTTCGATACGCTGCATGTACAGGCGGCTTTCACCACGCGCGACAGGGTAAACAGGCATCAGTGGCGGATGAGGGAAACGCTCATCCAGATATTCCATAATGATACGGGATTCCCACAGGGTCAGCTCGCGATCCACCAGCGTCGGTACGCTTTGGCTCGGGTTGAGATCGATCAGATCCTGAGGCGGGTTATCCTTTTCCACATGCTCGATCTCAAAACTGACACCCTTCTCGGCCAGCACGATACGAACCTGATGGCTATAAATGTCAGTAGGACCAGAAAACAGCGTCATTACCGAACGTTTGTTGGCAGCGACAGCCATGAAAACCTCCAGGTATATTCAGAATTTTTACTGCTACCAGCCCAACAGGGGCCAGCCAGATGTTGTATCGCCCATCCCAGAGAAAACACATTGTTCAAGAAACGAACAAAAATCGAGTATTCACCGATATTTGGGCAGAAAATTGGATGATAGTTTACCAGATTTTGATGGCTTTGTGGTGAGGGGATTCTGGAAATGTGGAAAAAGAGAAGATATATGCATGGATATTGTGGATAACCTGCGCATTATCCATAAAAAAACCCGCCGAAGCGGGTTTTTCGCCAATCGTTCTGCGTAAGCAGAATGGATTAACGTTTGGAGAACTGTGGACGACGACGTGCTTTACGCAGACCCACTTTCTTACGTTCAACCTGACGCGCGTCACGAGTAACGAAGCCAGCTTTACGCAGTTCAGAACGCAGGGATTCGTCGTACTCCATCAGAGCGCGGGTGATACCGTGACGGATCGCACCTGCCTGACCGGAGATACCACCACCTTTAACGGTGATGTACAGATCCAGTTTTTCTACCATGTCAACCAGTTCCAGCGGCTGGCGAACTACCATGCGGGCAGTTTCGCGACCGAAGTATTGTTCCAGAGAACGCTGGTTGATTACGATTTTACCACTGCCCGGTTTGATGAAAACGCGAGCTGCGGAACTTTTGCGGCGACCAGTGCCGTAGTATTGATTTTCAGCCATTGCCTATAATCCCGATTAGATGTCAAGAACTTGCGGTTGCTGTGCCGCGTGGTTGTGCTCGTTGCCTGCGTAAACTTTCAGTTTACGGAACATAGCACGACCCAGCGGGCCTTTTGGCAGCATGCCTTTAACCGCGATTTCAATCACACGCTCAGGACGGCGGGCAATCATCTCTTCAAAGGTCGCTTCTTTGATACCACCGATGTGGCCAGTGTGGTGATAGTACACTTTGTCAGTACGCTTGTTGCCGGTTACAGCAACTTTATCAGCGTTCAGAACGATGATGTAATCACCGGTATCAACGTGCGGAGTGTATTCCGCTTTATGCTTACCGCGCAGGCGACGAGCCAGTTCAGTAGCCAGACGGCCCAGAGTTTTACCGGTCGCGTCAACAACATACCAGTCGCGCTGTACGGTTTCTGGTTTAGCTGTAAAAGTTTTCATTAAAAGCTTACCCAAATAATAAGTTACACGTTGGTGAACACCCAAACGTTTAGTCAGTTGAGGTTCACACGACAAAGTCCGGCAAACCTACCCCTTCGAATAGCACATGCCGACACATAGAAAGTTTCGGGAAAAAAACCTTCTCGTAACGTGGGGTCGCAAGATTATAGAGAAGTTGAGGTCAAAGATCGACCCTTAAATGTGATTTGGAATGGGTTTTTCGGGGGGGTGTATTGTGCGGTCTGGTGCCCTCACCCCCAGCCCCTCTCCCACAGGGAGAGGGTGGCATTTGTTACGGCATATGCTCCAGCTTCAGGTATTCCTCACTCTGCATCTCCTGCAGGCGCGACAGGCAGCGCTGGAACTCAAATTTCAGCCGCTCTCCCTGGTAAATCTCATATAAAGGTACCTCGGCGCTGACCACCAGCTTGACGTGGCGCTCATAAAACTCATCCACCAGCGCAATGAAGCGCCGTGCTTCGCTCTCCATCAGCCGCGTCATCACCGGCACGTCCAGCACCATCACGGTGTGGAACAGACGCGAAAGCGCAATGTAGTCGTGCTGGCTGCGGGCATCCACGCAGAGCGTCGTAAAGGAGACCGCCAGCGTTTGGTTTTCGACGCCAAGCGTGGGCAGCGGTCGATGGTTAATCTCGAGTTCCGGGGCGTGCTCGCGTTTTGCCCCCGCCAGCGCCAGCCAGAGTGTATCCATCTCGCGGGTGGTCTCTGCATTTAACGGCGAGAGCCACAGGTGCGCCTGGGTCAGCGTGCGCAGACGATAATCGACACCGGCATCGACGTTCATGATGTCGCAGTGCTGCTTGATGGCATCGATGGCGGGCAGGAAGCGTGCCCGCTGCAGGCCGTTACGATAGAGCTCATCCGGCGGGATATTCGACGTGGCCACCAGCGTGATCCCGCGGGCAAATAGCGCTTTCATCAGGCCGCCTAGCAGCATGGCATCGGTGATGTCAGACACAAAAAACTCGTCGAAGCAGAGCACGTCCGTTTCAGCTTTGAACCTGTCGGCCACAATCTCCAGCGGATCGCTTTTGCCCTGCAGTGCGGTCAGCTCTTCATGCACCCGCAGCATAAAACGATGGAAGTGCAGACGCTGCTTACGTGCGCCAGGCAGGCTCATGTAAAACAGGTCCATCAGCCAGGTTTTTCCGCGACCGACCCCGCCCCACATATATAAACCGCGTACCGGCGCGTGAGCCTGTGGCGCTTTTTTACCGAGCAACCGCCCAAATGCCGCCTTTAGCCCACCGTTCTGTTCGACTTCAGCGGGTTTTGCCGTGAGCTCCTGATAAACCATCTCCAGACGGTTTACCGCCTCACGTTGAACGTCATCAGGCTGATGAGTGCCCTCGTTAAGGGCCAGTTGATATCGCGATGCAGGGGACAGGTTTTGCATAATCTTATTGTTATTCCTTCAATTAACGCTCACCAGCAGACGTGACTGATGAAAAAAAGGCCGTTCTACACTACGCGATGATACGTCAGGATTCCACTTCTGCAGAAATAGCGGTTATAGTGGCATTATCAGGCACAGGCAGGAGCCGAGCCAACACCCTACGGAACAACAAGACAACGGGAGAAGTTCATGACCTGGGAATATGCGCTAATCGGTTTAGTCGTCGGCATCGTCATTGGTGCTGTGGCCATGCGTTTCGGTAATCGCAAATTGCGTCAGCAGCAGTCACTGCAGTACGAACTGGAAAAGAACAAAGCCGAGCTGGAAGAGTATCGTGAAGAGCTGGTCAGCCATTTTGCCCGCAGCGCCGAGCTGCTGGACAACATGGCAACCGACTATCGTCAGCTGTATCAACATATGGCAAAAAGCTCCAGCAGCCTGCTGCCGGAAATGACCGCGGAAACCAACCCATTCCGCAACCGTCTGGCTGACTCTGAAGCTGGTAACGATCAGGCGCCCGTTCAGATGCCTCGCGACTATTCCGATGGCGCGTCCGGCCTGTTGCGCGGCGGTGTAAAACGCGATTAATCGCACAACCTGAATTTATTTTACGGGCGCAGCGATTGCGCCCGTCCTTTCCTGATGACCCCAGCTATCATTTAGTTAAACACCTCATTGTTCAGCGGTTTAAAATTCAATAACATCAACGTGTTTTTAGGGCCGTTTTTCCTTTATTCCAGGTTACGAGAGTCAACATCGATGAAGAAAAAAAACCAGCTGTTGAGCGCTATCGCGTTAAGTGTCGGGTTATCTCTCTCGGCGTCCGTCCCTGTATTTGCCGCCATACCTTCCCAGGTGCCTGGCCAGGCGGCCATTCCAAGCCTCGCGCCCATGCTGGAAAAAGTGTTGCCTGCGGTCGTCAGCGTTCAGGTTGAGGGCACCGCGGTACAAAGCCAACGCGTCCCTGAAGAACTGAAAAAATATTTCGGCGATGAGTCTCCCGACCAGCAGGCGCAGCCTTTTGAAGGCCTGGGCTCTGGCGTCATTATTGATGCGGCAAAAGGCTATATCCTGACCAACAATCACGTCATCAGCCAGGCCGATAAAATCAGCGTCCAGCTTAACGATGGCCGTGAATTTGATGCCAAACTGATCGGCGGCGATGACCAGAGCGACATCGCGCTGCTGCAGGTACAAAACCCAAGCAACCTGACCCAGATTGCCATCGCGGATTCCGACAAACTGCGCGTCGGCGATTTTGCCGTCGCCGTAGGCAACCCCTTTGGCTTAGGGCAGACCGCAACTTCCGGGATCGTCTCGGCGCTGGGACGCAGCGGCCTCAACCTGGAAGGGCTGGAAAACTTTATCCAGACCGATGCATCAATCAACCGTGGTAACTCCGGCGGAGCATTGCTTAACCTTAACGGCGAGCTGATTGGGATTAACACGGCTATTCTGGCCCCGGGCGGCGGCAGCATCGGGATCGGTTTTGCTATCCCCAGCAATATGGCCAAAACCCTGGCGCAGCAGCTGATCCAGTTCGGTGAAATCAAACGCGGGCTGCTGGGTATTAAAGGTATGGAGATGAGCGCGGATATCGCAAAAGCGTTCAATATCAACGTACAGCGCGGGGCGTTTGTCAGTGAAGTGCTGCCAAACTCCGGCTCGGCAAAAGCGGGCGTGAAATCAGGGGATGTGATCGTCAGCCTGAACGACAAACCGTTGAACAGCTTTGCAGAACTGCGTTCACGGATTGCCACGACGGAACCTGGCGCCAAAGTGAAGCTGGGCCTGATACGTGACGGCAAGCCGCTTGACGTTGAGGTGACGCTGGATAAGAGCACCTCTTCCTCGGCCAGCGCGGAGCTTATCGCCCCGGCGCTACAGGGGGCTACGTTGAGCGACGGGCAGCTGAAGGACGGTACGAAAGGCATTAGCATCGATACCGTTGAGAAGAGCAGCCCTGCCGCACAGGCCGGATTGCATCAGGATGACGTGATTATCGGTGTCAACCGCAACCGCGTGCAGTCTATTGCCGAACTGCGCAAGGTGCTGGAAAGCAAACCAGCGGTTATTGCCCTGCAGGTCATGCGTGGCAATGAGTCCATCTATATTCTGTTGCGCTAAGCATTTGCGACCCGGACATCACCGCTGCGTGTGATGTCCGGATAACTCATGTTATGCTGCAAATCGTTCCTTTTTTAACGACACGCGCATCATGCTTTTAAAGCTCTTACGTTCTACTGTCATCGGTTTGATTGTCGCTGGCCTGCTGCTGCTGGCGCTGCCGTCTTTACGTCAGTTCAATAAACTGTCGGCTCCCCAGTTCGATAGCACGGATGAAACGCCGGCCACCTATAACCAGGCCGTTCGCCGTGCCGCACCTGCCGTGGTTAACGTCTATAACCGAGGCCTGAATACCTCAGCCCATAACCAGCTGGAGATCCGCACCCTGGGCTCCGGGGTAATTATGGACGAGCGCGGCTACATTATTACCAACAAGCACGTGATTAACGATGCCGACCAGATCATCGTCGCTCTGCAGGATGGCCGCGTGTTTGAGGCGTTACTCGTTGGTTCTGACAGCCTGACCGACCTGGCAGTTCTGAAAATTAACGCCACGGGCGGTTTGCCGGTCATCCCGATCAACCGTAAACGTACCCCGCATATTGGTGACGTCGTACTGGCTATCGGTAACCCTTACAACCTGGGCCAGACCATCACCCAGGGGATAATCAGCGCGACCGGTCGTATCGGTTTGAACCCCTCCGGGCGGCAGAACTTCCTGCAAACCGATGCCTCCATCAACCACGGTAACTCCGGCGGGGCGCTGGTCAACTCGCTGGGCGAGCTGATGGGTATCAATACCCTCTCGTTCGATAAAAGTAACGACGGTGAGACGCCGGAAGGGATCGGCTTTGCCATTCCGTTCCAGCTGGCGACCAAAATTATGGATAAACTGATCCGCGACGGACGCGTGATCCGCGGCTATATCGGTATCGGCGGGCGCGAAATTGCACCGATGCATACCCAGGGCGGCGGTATCGATCAGATTCAGGGCATCGTGGTTAACGAGGTGGCACCGGGTGGTCCGGCGGCTAACGCGGGGATTCAGGTAAACGATGTGATTGTTTCGGTCAACGGCACGCCAGCGGTTTCTGCGCTGGAGACGATGGATCAGGTGGCAGAAATTCGCCCGGGTTCTATCATCCCTGTTGAGGTCATGCGCAACGATAAGAAACTGACGCTGCACGTGACGATTCAGGAATACCCGGCCACTAACTGACAGGCATAAAAAAACGGAGCGATAAGCTCCGTTTTTTTTACCGGGAGACGGTTCGTATTACTTGTTAACGAACTCTTCGCCCAGGGTGATATCTTTCTTCAGCGTATCCAGCATGCCTTCCATCGCGTGTTGTTCAAACGCGCTCAGCGTACCAATGGATTTACGCTCTTCGATACCGTTTTTACCCAGCAGCAGCGGTTGGGAGAAGAAGCGAGCGTGTTCGCCATCGCCTTCAACGTAAGCGCATTCAACAACGCCTTTCTCGCCCTGCAGAGCGCGAACCAGTGACAGACCAAAACGCGCAGCCGCCTGGCCCATAGACAGGGTTGCAGAACCGCCACCCGCCTTCGCTTCCACCACTTCGGTGCCCGCGTTCTGGATACGTTTAGTCAGGTCAGCCACTTCCTGCTCGGTGAAGCTCACGCCTGGGATCTGCGACAGCAGAGGCAGGATGGTGACGCCAGAGTGACCGCCAATTACCGGTACTTCCACTTCTGTTGGCTGCTTGCCTTTCAGCTCAGCAACAAAGGTGTTGGAACGGATGATATCCAGCGTGGTTACGCCGAACAGTTTGTTTTTGTCGTAAACACCCGCTTTCTTCAGCACTTCTGCCGCGATAGCCACGGTGGTGTTCACCGGGTTAGTGATGATGCCGATGCATGCTTTCGGGCAGATTTCTGCAATCTGTTGCACCAGGTTTTTCACGATGCCCGCGTTGACGTTGAACAGGTCTGAACGATCCATGCCTGGCTTACGCGCCACGCCTGCAGAAATCAGCACCACGTCGGCACCCTGCAGCGCAGGACGTGCATCTTCACCGGAGAAGCCTTTGATTTTTACAGCAGTCGGGATGTGGCTCAGGTCAACCGCCACACCTGGGGTTACCGGAGCAATATCGTACAGGGAGAGTTCTGAGCCTGAAGGCAGTTGGGTTTTCAGTAGTAGGGCAAGCGCCTGGCCGATACCACCAGCAGCGCCGAGGACTGCGACTTTCATCCTAAACTCCTTATTATGGTTAACTTAAGTATCTGTAAATCCGTTGCGGCGACCATAATTCAGCAAGTAAATAATTACAATTTTCGTAGCTAAAGAATTTGAGGTCACGCGACTTTATCTCTCACCAGAAGACTATCTGACGACAGAGGGCAACGCATTAAGAGGTGGTTACAATACACCCTGCCCCGCCACCAAAACAACATCATTTTGATAACATTTAATTTACTTTTAAGCTTATTTGCGTGGCGTGACCCAGGCATGTTTTCTGATAACGAAATCTGATAAAATCACTCCCTTTCATAACATTATTTCAGCCTGGCGCTGAGTAGATAATTTGCATAAAAATTCATCCACATGCATAATAATGTTGTTTCTATCGTCATATTCCGGGTGACTTATGCGAAGCTCGTCTAAGCAAGAAGAATTAGTAAAGGCCTTTAAGGCGCTACTCAAAGAAGAGAAATTCAGTTCTCAGGGAGAAATTGTTCAGGCGCTGCAGGAACAAGGCTTCGATAACATCAACCAGTCGAAAGTCTCCCGCATGTTAACGAAATTTGGCGCGGTGCGTACGCGTAACGCCAAGATGGAGATGGTCTATTGCCTGCCGGCAGAACTTGGCGTGCCGACCACCTCCAGCCCGCTCAAAAATCTGGTTCTGGATATCGATCATAACGACGCCGTCGTGGTGATCCACACAAGCCCGGGTGCCGCGCAGCTGATTGCCCGCATGCTGGACTCGCTGGGTAAAACGGAAGGTATCCTCGGGACTATCGCCGGTGATGACACCATTTTTACCACACCGGCTAGCGGTTTCTCCGTGAAAGATCTCCACGAAGCCATTCTGGTACTGTTCGAACAGGAACTCTAATCCCCTCTCCCCGTAGCGCCGCTGCGGGGATCGTTCTGTTTCCGCTGCGTTTCTCACTCTTTTCCTCTGCCCTTCACTTTGACAAATAGTGCTTTTTACCACCTATTAACATTCATCTGGTGAATGCTAAATCAAAAAATCGCACAAAAAATCAAAATATGATATCCATATGATTTTATTAGATATAACCAACAAAAATGAACAAAAAACGTTCAATATTATGCAATTTGGTTATAAAAAAAAGGCTGGTTAACACGTAATAACAAGAGAAACCATTAGTCTGGTATTAATTTTTGCCGTTATTAGTGTATACTTGATTTTGTGATGAGGGTCACGAAACAAGACCCCACGAAAAAATTCGACGAGGTAAGAATCATGAAAATCAAATCAACTGTAGCGGCGCTCAGCGTCCTGTCCGTCTTGTCATTCGGTGCTTTCGCAGCAGACTCTATCAATGCTGACCAGGCGCAATCCCGCCAGGCCATCGGTACGGTTTCTGTCGGCGCGGTCGGCACATCGCCAATGGACATGCATGAGATGCTGAACAAAAAAGCGGAAGAACAGGGTGCGTCATCCTATCGCATCATCGAAGCGCGTTCTGGTGACCACTGGCACGCCACCGCTGAGCTGTACAAATAAGTTTTAGTAATAACTGAAGACGAAAATCTCCACTCAACGGCACCAGGCATAAAAATAGCTGTTCAACCCTTCTCGCCGTTGAGTAAAAACCCTATTCAGGAGTAAAGACTATGAAAACCAAATTGATCATCGCAACCCTCGGTATGGCATCCGTTCTCTCTTTCGGCGCAAGCGCAGCCGTACAGCAGGTAAATGCCGACCAGGCACAAAATCTACAGCGTATGGGCAGCATCTCCGTAACGTCTGTCACCGGTTCACCGATGGATATTCGTCACGAACTTGCCGCCAAAGCTGAAAAAGCAGGCGCCAGCAGCTATCGCGTCACCGAACTGAATCAGGGTGACCACTGGCATGCAACGGCAGAGCTGTATAAATAAACCCTCGTCGTATCTCATCATACGACTTGCCCCTGGCCTCATGGTCAGGGGCTTTTTTCATTCAATGCCGCGCGTTAAAGCGCAGCTGCCCTTCAAGCTCTTCTTCCGCTTCATCGAACAGCAATATCAGCGCGCCAAAACGTCTTCGCAGCTTATCGGGCAAATGGATGAACTCAATTTCCAGCGGTAGCGGCAACTGACTGCCGGTGACCACGTCCCACAGCGTATCCAGATTCGTCACGCTTTCTCGTTCAAGATCAAACGCCCGGATAAATTCACGGTAGAAGTCTTCCTGACTGTCGATCTCGTCAAAATCAAACGTATAGGTTTTCATTGCCAGCCACCCAGTCCAGGCGAGCGGCAGATGCCGCCCTGTCTATTATAATCCCCCAATATGCAGGGTTTTAACTTCCAGATACTCTTCCAGCCCCAGCACGGAGCCCTCTCGTCCAAGGCCTGACTCTTTTACGCCGCCAAAGGGGCCGAGCTCCGTGGAGACGGCGCACTCGTTGATGCCGATCATCCCGCTTTCGATGGCCTGTGAAACGCGGAAGACCCGTGAGAGATTTTGGGTGTAGAAGTAAGCCGCCAGCCCATAAGGGGTGTTGTTGGCGCGCTGGATGACTTCATCTTCCGAGGTGAAACGGAAGCACGCCGCCACCGGGCCAAACGTCTCTTCTTCTGCCAGCTTCATGCCCTCATGGCAGTCGCCCAGTACGGTTGGCATCCAGAAATTCCCGCCAAGCGGATGAGGCTTACCCCCTGCCAGGATGGTCGCACCCCGGGCAACGGCATCGTCGACATGCTCACGCACCTTGTTGACCGCAGAAGGTTCAATCAGCGGCCCGACGACCACCCCCTCCTCAAGACCATTACCCACCTTCAGCGCATTCACCGCATCGGCGAGTTTATTCACAAATTTGTCGTAGACGGTTTCCTGAATATAAAAACGGTTCACGCTGACGCAGACCTGCCCGGCATTGCGGAACTTGTTGGCGATCGCACCCTTAACCGCGGCGTCGATATCCGCATCCTCAAAAACGATATACGGGGCATTTCCCCCCAGCTCCATCGAGACTTTTTTCATGGTTTCTGCGGCGTTACGCACCAGCGTTTTGCCGACGGAGGTTGAGCCGGTAAAGGAGATTTTACGTACGTCGCGGCTTGCCATAATCGCATCGCTGATTTCATGCGTATTCCCGGCTACGGCGTTGAGAACACCGTCGGGCACTCCGGCCTGTTTCGCCAGCGTAAGCAGCGCAAAGGCGCTGAGCGGCGTGTTATTGGCCGGTTTAATGACCCCGGTACATCCTGCTGCCAGCGCCGGGCCTAACTTGCGGGTGAGCATGGCCATCGGGAAGTTCCACGGCGTAATCGCTGCGACCACACCAATGGGTTCACGGGTCGCCAGAATGCGTGAGCCGGGTTTTATCGGCGGAATAATTTCACCGTTCGCGCGTTTGGCCTCTTCGGCAAACCACTGGATAAAGCTGGCGGCGTACTCGACTTCTCCCTCCGCTTCTTTCAGGGGTTTGCCCTGTTCGGTGGTCATCAACCGCCCGAGCCAGCTTTTATTCTCAATAATCAGTTCGTACCAGCGGTAGAGAATCGCCGAGCGTTCTTTCGCGGTTTTGGCACGCCATGCCGGGAAGGCCTGGGTAGCCGCTGCGATAGCGTCTTCGGTCTGTGCTTTACCCGCTTTTGCGACTTTAGCAATGACCTCGCCGGTCGCGGGATTCAGCACATCAAAGGTTGTATCCAGCGTTTTCCAGATTCCGTTGACCAGATAACCGGTCTGAAAAAGGATGTGGTCCTGAAGCGCCTGGGTCGTCATGTGTTCTCCCTTTCTGAAATGTAAGAACGTGCTGGAATAAGTATAGCCACAAAAAAACCGACGCTTTTGGCATCGGTTTTTTACTTCAGTCAGTTATCCGTGAGGGCATTCTGGTAGCGATGCAGCATAAACACCAACCGTCCTACCGGCTCGGTCACCTGAGGCGGCGCCTCCCAGTGCTTGAGCTTTTCCTGATAGATATCGAGCTCTTCAAGCAGCTGCGTAAAGTAGCGGCGCCGTTTGTCATCGCTGCTGGCAGAAAGCACGTGATCGGCGGTACGACGCAGCTGGCGGTGGTATGCCGACAGATCGTCGTTGATCGGCACGGGCGCGTTACGCAAACGCTGGTGCGCAATGATCATGGTTAACGCCAGGCGGAACTTCGCGATATCGCCCGGGAACTTGTTCAGCAGCAAAAACAGCTGCTGGTACAGCGCGGGGAGGTGGTTCTCTTTACGGCGCGCGGTATTGGTTGTCAAAGATGACACGGCAGCCGACACGAACTGGTTCAGCAGCACGCGGCCCGTTCTTGCCTGCGAGTTATCACGCACCAGCAGTATCACCATCATGGCCAGGAAGCAGCCCACCAGCTGGCCTAACGCGCTGTCGAGGAACTGGCTGAAATGGAAGGTCATCGGGTTATCGAGCACGATGATGTTAATCGTACTCGCCAGCGCCCCCAGCGATCCCAGACGCCGCTTTTGCACTTCAATGCCGATAAAGAACGCCATTACCGCCAGGCTAATACAGAGCAGCAGCATGCTCTGTTGCGTCGACGGGATGATGACCAGGAAATAGAGCGCGCCTATCGGCAACGCGGCAATCGTGCCGTAAAGGAAATCAATGGCGACCATACGCGGATTAGGCAGACGCATCGCCAGTGCGGTCACAACGGCAATCATCACCATCGCGCCGCTGCCGGACGTCCAGCCCGTCCACAGCCAGAACAGCGTGCCGAGCATGCAGGCAAGCGTCGTACGCCAGAAATTGACCATGGCGTGATGGCGCTCGGCGGATTCCGCCTTGATCACCACTTCCCCCTGCAGCACCTCTTCTTCCGCCGCGCTGATTTTGGTGTTACCAATCACGCCGCGCTTCAGCAGCAGATAGCGCGTCGCGGCGCCGACCCAGGTGTAGATGGTCACCGGCGTGTCGCGCTCCCCGGTCCAGGCAATCACCCGGCGCATGCGCTTAAGCTGCTTATGCACGTCCTGTACGGTTTCCACCGGCTCGGCAAACAGTTCGCGGAACGTATCGGTGACTGCTTCCGGCCGGGTGTTCTGAATCAAATAGGTTTCACAGGCCTGGGTAATCAGCGTCAGAGAGACGGTGTTGAGGGCTTTAAGACGTCGATTCGCGCGGGCCCAGCGCGAGGACTCCATGTTAAGGTTGCTGCGCATACCTTCCAGCGCCTGCGTACGGCGTACCAGCCCGCTCCAGGCTTTATCCACCTCTTCGCTGTCGCCGTGCTTAATGCACAGCTGCATCAGCTGATACTGGGCAACGATCAGCGCGTCGAGCTCACGGTCGACTTCCTGCTTGATGGAGCGCGGAGAGAAAAGCAGATCAGCGACGATCGCGCTGACAATACCAATCACAATTTCGCTGCATCGCTCCACCGCAAACTGCGGTGCCAGCAGCGGTTCGCTTTGGATAGTGATGATAATAATCAGCGCGGTATAGCCCGCCAGTCCCCAGGCGTAGGAGTTTTCCACTTTCACCAGAGACGAGATCCAGGTGCAGAACCCCGCCCAGATGCAGCAGACCATCAGCATCAGCAGCGGGGTGCGGATCATGAGAATAATAATGGTCAGCGCCGCGAAACAGCCGATAAACGTCCCGATGATACGCAGCATCCCGCGATAGCGGATCGCGCCTGAATAGGGTTCCCCACCCGCGGCAAAGGCCGGGCCCGCCGCGACAATCGCGGCCGTCAGCACTGCCCAGCGAGGGGTTTCAAGCTGGAAGTGAAAGCCAACAAACAGCGCCAGCACGATGGCGCACGCCAGCTTCACGGCGAAGCGAATGTGCTGGCTGGCGATGGAAAAGATACCCATGGCGATTAACCAAACTCGCGCAGGCGGTGGGCAATTTTACGGAAGAACGAGTCCTGGCTGGCATCCCGGTCCTTTTCACCGGTGATCACCACCGTCGCCGTGGTACCCGCAGGCCACAGATTTCCCTGCTGTTCATCCAGATGAATACGTACCGGCACGCGCTGGGCCAGACGCACCCACTCCAGGTTGGAATCGACCGTCGCCATCCCTTTGGCATCGTTAGAGCTGCTGGAGTTAGTCACCCCTGCAGCAACGCTGTCGACGGTGCCTTTAAAGACGCGATTGCTGCCGAGCGGCGTAATTTCCGCCCGATAACCTGGGCGCACGCCTTCCAGCTTGGTCTCTTCCATATAGGCGAGCACGTAGAAGGAGTTCTGTTTAACCAGCGCCACGGCGGTTGAGCCACGGGTAATGAATTCCCCGGCATAGACGTTGAGGTTGGTGACCCAGCCATCGGACGGCGCGCGGATCACGGTGCGCTCGAGATCGAGCTTCGCCAGATCGCGCGTTGCCTGCGCTTTCGCCAGCTGGTGCAGCACGGTTTGCAGCACGTTGTTGGACTGGTCAATCTCTTCGCGGGACATTGCCTGAACGCCCAGCTGATTACGGCGGCCTGCCTCGCGGCGTTTCTCCGCAGCGAGCGCCTGATAATAGGCCACGTCCGCTTCCGCCTCTTCCAGCGCTTTCTGGTAACGAGGCTGGTCGATGGTGAACAGAACCTGATCTTTTTTCACCAGCTGGTTATCGTGGACGTTGACCGCCGTGATAAGACCGGCCACGTCAGGGGCTATTGCCACCACATCGGCGCTGAAGCGTGCATCACGCGTCCACGGTGATTCGGTGTAATAAACCCAGGCGCGGAAAATAGCGATGAAGGCGAGGATAACCAGCGCCATTGTGATGGCAGTGCGGGAGATTTTTCTTGTTAGCGTTTTCACATCAACCTCAGACAAACATGCGCGATATCAGATAAAACAGGCAGCAATACAGCGCGGTATTGAACAATGCAGGGTGCCAGACGAAATCGTAGATCCCGGTAGGGACCAGCACCTTGCGCACCAGCCAGAAGATCGCCAGTGATAAAAGAAGCTCGAAAAATATCGGTGGGAACGACAGACCGAACACCACGATAACGGGAAACAGACTCATGTTGACCTTGATAAGAGAGAGTGCAGGCTTCAGAATTTTTTAGCGCACGCCACCGCAGGAGAGCAAGAAACGCCGGGCGAGAATGGCGCAGCCGTTATGTAATTAATAATATATTAACGTAACTGTTATGCTGTTATCTATAATATGTGATCTAAATCACTTTTAAGCCAGAGTGAACAATGGAACGTTTAAAACGCATGTCGGTCTTCGCCAAAGTGGTTGAGCTGGGCTCTTTTACCGCCGCTGCACGCCAGCTTCAGATGAGCGTCTCATCCATCAGCCAGACGGTGTCCAAACTGGAAGATGAGCTTCAGGTCAAGCTGCTCAACCGCAGTACCCGCAGCATTGGGCTGACGGAGGCGGGTAAAATTTACTATCAGGGCTGCCGCCGCATGCTGCTTGAAGTGCAGGATGTTCACGAACAGCTCTATGCCTTCAACAACACCCCCATCGGCACGCTGCGCATCGGGTGTTCTTCAACTATGGCACAAAATGTTCTCGCTGCCATGACGGCGGATATGCTGAAAGAGTATCCCGGGCTTACCGTCAATCTGGTGACGGGTATCCCGGCGCCGGATCTGATTGCCGACGGGCTGGACGTGGTGATCCGCGTCGGCGCGCTGCAGGATTCCAGCCTGTTCTCGCGACGGCTGGGCAGCATGCCGATGGTGGTCTGCGCCTCGAAAAGCTATCTGGCGCAGTACGGCGTTCCGGAGAAACCCGCCGATCTCACCAACCACTCGTGGCTGGAGTACAGCGTGCGGCCCGATAATGAATTTGAGCTGATCGCTCCGGAAGGGATCTCTACCAGGCTGCTGCCGGAAGGACGGTTTGTCACTAACGATCCGATGACCATTTCGCGCTGGCTGGTGGCCGGCGCCGGGATCGCCTACGTGCCGTTAATGTGGGTGATCAACGAGATCAACAGCGGCGTGCTGGAGATCCTCTTCCCGCGCTACCAGTCCGATCCGCGTCCTGTGTACGCCCTGTATACCGAAAAAGACAAACTCCCGCTCAAGGTACAGGTGTGTATTAACTATCTGACCGAGTATTTTGTGGACGTAGCGGAGCTGTTTCAGGGGATGCGGGGGAGAAGGAAAGAGTAGACCTTTTCCAAAAGGACGAGGGAGAAAAGACTGCACGGAGCAGTTCCCTCTCCCCTTTGGGGAGAGGGTCAGGAAATCACGCCGTGCCGCCCACCGTCAGGTTGTCCACTTTCAGCGTTGGCTGGCCCACGCCAACCGGAAGGCTCTGGCCCTCTTTACCGCAGACGCCCACGCCGTTATCCAGCTTCAGATCGTTACCGACCATAGAGATCTGCTGCATGGCTTCAATACCGGAGCCAATCAGCGTCGCACCCTTCACCGCTTTGGTCACTTTGCCTTTCTCGATCAGATACGCTTCTGACGTGGAGAAAACAAACTTACCGGAGGTAATGTCCACCTGGCCGCCGCCAAAGTTTGGCGCAAAGATACCGTAATCAACGGATTCAATAATCTCCTGCGGCGTGGATTTGCCCGGCAGCATGTACGTGTTGGTCATGCGCGGCATCGGCAGGTGCGCGTAAGATTCACGGCGTCCGTTGCCCGTCGGCGCCACGCCCATCAGACGCGCGTTGAGTTTGTCCTGCATGTAGCCTTTCAGCACGCCGTTTTCGATCAGCACATTGTACTGCCCTGGCGTACCTTCATCGTCGATAGCCACCGAGCCGCGACGATCGCGCATGGTGCCGTCATCCACCACAGTGCACAGCTCAGAGGAGACAAGCTGCCCGATTTGACCGCTGAACACGGACGTCCCGCGACGGTTAAAGTCGCCTTCCAGGCCGTGGCCTACGGCCTCGTGCAACAGCACGCCCGGCCAGCCAGCGCCCAGCACCACCGGGAATGAGCCCGCCGGCGCCGCGACGGCATTCAGATTCACCAGCGCCATACGCACGGCTTCTTTCGCCCACGCGTCGGCGCGAGCTTCACCGTCAACGTCGCCCAGGAACCAGTCATAGCCGAAACGACCGCCGCCGCCGCTTGAGCCGCGCTCGCGTTTGCCGTCGTCATCGACCTGCACGCTGATAGACAGACGCACCAGCGGGCGAACGTCTGCCGCAAGGGTACCGTCCGTTGCCGCAACCAGAATCAACTCATACACGCCGCTCAGGCTGGCAGAAACTTCCTGCACGCGTTTATCCGCCGCGCGGGCGACTTTGTCCACGCGACGCAGGATATCCAGCTTCTCTTCACGGCTCATGCTCTGCAGCGGATCGATGCTGGTATAGAGCGCAGAGTGCTGCACTTCTCCCAGGGTTTTCACGCGACCATCGCCGGTATCACGCACAATGGTACGTGCGGCCTGCGCGCTCTGCTCAAGTGCGGTGAGGCTAATCTGATCGGCATAGGCGAAACCGGTTTTCTCGCCGCTGACGGCACGGACGCCGACGCCCTGGTCAATGTTGTAGGAGCCATCTTTGATGATGCTGTCTTCTAAAACCCAGGATTCGTGATAGCTCGACTGGAAATAAAGGTCGCCGTAGTCGAGACGGCGTTCGGTCAGTTGACCAAGAATGGAGAACAGGTCCTGATGGCTCAGGCCGTTCGCTGCGAGCAAATGTTCACTTACCAGGTTCAGACTCATCGTATTGCTACTCGTTCGTTGCCGCCCGTGGCGGTATAAAGATCGTATTTATTGAGAGTGAGGCAATTACCTGCCCACGTCAAATCATTGCTGTGCATCTTTGCGCGGCTGGCGCAGCACCTCGTTAATCTGCGGTTTATCGACCGGACCGGTAATGCGGTAGCGCAGAATGGAGACTTTGCTCCACAGCGGACCCAGCACTTTGCTGGCGGCAAACACCGCCGCACCGACAATCGGGTTCACCACAAAGGCCGCCGCCACGCCCACGCTCGCGGAAATTTCCGGTGCCACCACGGCTTCCATATCCAGCTCGCGACGCACGAGGTTAACGGAGCCTTTCATGGCGATATCCGCTTCCAGGCCATCCACCAGCGTGTCGTCCGTATGCAGAACGCCGTCCTTGATCCACGCCGTGCTGCGGATGGAATCGTAGTAGAAACCTTCGCTGAAGGTATCGCTGAAATCGAAGCGCAGCTTGCGCAGCAGAGCATCAAAACTCAGCAGGCGCAGGATCTGCCCGGCGCGCCCCGTGCTCACGTCGGCAATTTCACCTTTGCCGAAGCGGGTTTTCAGAATACCGTTCAGCGAGGCCTCATCCGGCTTCCACGGGGCGTCACGCCAGTGAAGATCGTAATCGACGTCAAATGACGAGCCGCGCAGCGGCGTGCTGATACCAAAGAAATTGGCTGCCGCATCCAGCTTGTTGCCTTTAATGTCACCCTTCAGGGAAGTTCGCTGCTCGCCCGGGTTATTCACCCATTCCCCTGCGGCCGTCATGCGGCCAAAACCGGTATCAACCAGGCCACCGGAGAGCGTAAGCGTATTTGCCTGGATGGTGAAATCGCCGTCGATACGGCCATATTTCTGCCCCCACAGCCAGCACTCCGCGCAGCGCAGCTGGAGATCGGGCCAGCCGCTAAAATCGACGCGGGAGACATTACTCAGCGGCGACGTCTCTGCCGGTTTATCTTTCCCGCTCGCGGCGCTTGCCGGGTTGTAGTAGAGGTAGCGGATCGCCGCCTGCCAAGGCGCGTGATTGCGCATGGTCAGCGTGCCGTTGATCTCCCTTCCCTGGGCCTCCACCTTCGTGCCGTTAGCGCCAGGTTGCGAGACAATGCTCAGGTTGTTCCACTGCTGCCCGCCCAGCATCAGCGACGGCGTACGTACGGTAATGGCTTGCGGGAACTGGGCGGTTTCATCAACGTTTTGCCCAACGCCTTTCTGGAACAGCGCCAGCCACTCTGCGCCGTCCATCGGCGGGAGATTCAGCTCAATGCCAGCCTGCTCCGGCAGAGGCGGCGTGGAGCGGCTATCCGTTGTCCAGATGGCTTTGTCGAGGGTGAGCTTGCGGTTAAGTAGCCATCGGCTGTTGAAGTGGTTTGTCCCGCCCGCGCTTCCGGTCAGCGCGAAGCTGTTCAGGTTGCCATCGACGTTCAGCTTTACCGGCAGCGGCTGTCCGGCCTGTTTATCCAGCGGCGCAGGCAGCTGGCTCTGAAGGTTTTTCAGATCGCCCGTGATGTCGACCTTATACTGGGCACCCGCGTGATAAGGCAGGTCAATTGCCACTTTACCCTGCCAGGCGACTGCGCCCTGCACTGACGCCTCAATGGGCTTCGGCAGGACGTCCATGCGCGCTGGCTGCCAGTTACCGTCCAGATTGACGGCCACCTGATAGGCCTTTTCACCCTCGGTGGTCGTGAAGTCGATATTAACGGGCTGATTAAACCAGCTGGCCGTAAGCGGCTCGCTCTTCAGGTTACCGTTGTCAAAGCTGAACTGCCCGCTGAGATTTTTCAGCGTGCTCTCAAGGGGTTTGATGAACAGACTGTTGTTCTTCAGGCGGACGTCACCTTTGGCTGTGGTCATCTCTCCGTCCAGCGGGATATCAAGATGTAAGCGAGCATTCACATCGCCATCAAGCTGTAGCTGCTGGAGCGTCGCCGCCAGCGACTCTTTCAGGGGCGTCTCCTCAAAGTACGGTCCCACCGCTTTGCCCGGACCGTTGATGTCAGCATCAATCAGCAGCTTCTCTTTGGAGTAATCCGGGATGTTGGCCGTCAGGTTGCTGGCCGTCACGCCGCCCAGCGCCACGCTGTCGGACTTCATCCATAGCCCGTCATTGAGGAAGTTGAGCTCGATATCCAGGTCTTTCAGCGCAGGCCAGCCGGGCTGGAACGCAAAGGTCGCGTTATGCAGCGGCACCAGCACCTGGAACTGGCCTTCATTATGTTTGTACGGGAATAGATGCGGGTTACCGCCGTACACTAGCGTGGCATTGTCCGCCTGACCGCCCTGAATCGCGCCGCTGAGATAGTCCACCAGGGCTTTTCCCATCAGGTTTTCCGGGAAGTAACGCCAGGCCTGTGAGCCGTCATCGGTGCTGATCCCGGCCAGAATGCCCAGCCACGGCTCATCGCCTTCAGGCTGCAGATAGCGGAAATCGCCGCGCGCGTGCACCGCTTTGGCTTTCACATCAATATGGCGGCCATCAAGCTGGAAACCCTTGTCGTTACGGAGCCAGTTAAGCACCGCGCTGCCCTGTTCGATTTCCAGCGGCGCGCGGAAGACCGTCTCGTAAGGCATTTTGGCGTCGTGCATATCAACCGTCAGCCTGCCGTTTTCCACGCTGCCTTCCAGCTTGCCGCTAAAGTGCTCCGCCCCCGGCAGCAGCTTCCACTGCTTCCAGGCAAGATCTTTCCACGTTGCCTGGAAGCGGGTTTTTTCCGTCGCCTGGAGCGGGATATCCAGCCCCAGAGCATCGATCGTCCCGCTCGGCTGCGTTGCCAGCCAGATCTCGCCCAGGTCCGGAGAGAGCTTTGCCGCCATCGAGCGCAGGCCTTCAATGGCCGACAAATCGAGGTTGCTGGCGCGGATGCGCAGCTCGTCGCTGCGTTTACTGGCCGTACCGCCGACGTCCTGCTCCGGCATCCAGGCCAGCGTCAGCGCACCGCGCGGCCACGACTTGCCGTCCATGGTGATGCGCGTATCCGGAATGGCAAACTGCCAGCCCCCTTTCTCCTGCGTCACGTGCGCGGTGAGGTTATCGACGGAAAGCTGATGCTGCTGTTTTTCGCCTTTCCAGCTGGCCCCCCCCTGCTTGAGCCAGATATCGCCGCTGGCAAATTCGCCTTTGGTCAGGGTCAGCCAGCCTTCAAGGCTGAAACGGGCAGTCTCCAGCTGCATATTTTGCTGGATCCAGTCACCCAGCCATGGCTTCACGTCAACATCGTCGGCCTGCAGCCAGACTTTGCCGTTGTTTAACAGGCCGTCATCGTCCCGCAGATCCATGCGCACCTGCATCACGCCGTGCTGGCCGTTCAGGCTTGAGAGATTGACCTGCCCCTCGGCGCGGTGACGTTCTTTACCGTTGAGCCAGGTCAGCTGAGGGATCGCCAGTTCGGCGCGCTGGCCGGAAAGGGTAATGAAGCTCACTTCGCTGTCGCGCAGATCGAAGTGATCGAACTGGCGGAGGAAAAGATCGCTGAAGCGGTTGGCTTCAAGACCCTGACCGCTATCGCCGCCAGACAGCGGCGTATTGGTCAGGAACTGGAGTTGATAAAAGGTGAGATCGCGAAACTGCCAGCGCAGATGCAGCAGGCTTTGCCAGACGTCCAGCGCCAGGGTCACGCGTTTGATTTTCAGGTGGCCGCCATCTTTCAGGCTGGCGTTGATATCCCGGACATCGAGCGTCGGGCCAAAATTCTGCCAGTTAGCGCTTAGCTGGCTTACGTTCACCGGCACGCCGGTGGTGGATTCAATTTTAGCCAGCAGCTGCGGACGCCAGCTGTCCAGATGCGGTAATACGAGGCGTAGCCCGCTCACGAGCAACGCGACAATCACGACCAGCGTTGCCCCTGTAAGCAATAAAATCCCCGGCAATCGCCTCACGCATCTCTCCTTGTCAGCTTTCGTCACGCAGCGTACTGCGTTTTACATCATCACGACGTCAAACTGCTCCTGGTTATAGAGCGGTTCAATTTGTACTTTTACCTGTTTGCCGACAAAGATTTCCACTTCCGCCAGCGCGTGTGACTCTTCGCCTTTCAGCGCTTCAGCCACCGCAGGGGAAGCATAGACCAGAAAACGATCGGAGTCGTAGGCATGATGAACACGGACGATTTCACGCATAATTTCGTAGCAGACGGTCTCAACCGTCTTTACCGTTCCGCGTCCATGGCAGGTTGGGCATTCATTACACAGCACATGCTCAACGCTCTCGCGGGTACGCTTACGCGTCATTTCCACCAGCCCCAGCTGTGAGAAGCCGTTAATGCTGGTTTTCACGCGGTCTTTGCTCAGGGCCTGCTCAAGCGAGTGCAGCACGCGGCGACGGTGGTCTTCATTACTCATATCGATGAAGTCGATGATGATAATGCCGCCCAGATTGCGCAGACGAAGCTGGCGCGCAATCGCCTGCGTGGCTTCGATGTTGGTGTTGAAGATGGTGTCATCCAGGTTGCGATGGCCGACAAACGCGCCGGTGTTGATATCGACGGTGGTCATCGCTTCGGTCTGATCGATGATCAGATAGCCGCCTGACTTCAGCTCGACCTTACGCTCCAGCGCGCGCTGGATCTCGTTTTCGACATCATAGAGATCGAAGATCGGCTGACGTCCTGAATAATGCTCCAGCAGGCCGGGCATCTCCGGGATGTACTCAGCGGTAAATTCCAGCAGCGCTTCATAGGTCAGGCGCGAGTCCACGCGAATGCGGTCGAGCTGCGCATCAGCAAAGTCGCGCAGAACGCGCTGAGCAAGCGCCAGTTCACCGTAAAGCTGGTAGCGGGTCTGGTTACGTTTTTTACGCTCCATTACCTTGGTCCAGACGCGCTTCAGGTAAGCCGCATCCGACGCGAGGTCTTCTTCGCTGATCCCTTCCGCAGCGGTACGGATGATAAACCCGCCCTGTTCATCGCAGTAGGCGCTGACCACTTTCTTCAGACGCTCGCGCTCGGTTTCGCTCTCAATACGCTGCGAAACGCCCACGTGCGACGCGCCAGGCATAAAGACCAGATAGCGGGAAGGTAAGGTGATGTCGGTGGTCAGACGGGCGCCTTTGGTACCGAGGGGATCTTTCACCACCTGCACCATCAGATCCTGCCCCTGACGTACCAGTTCAGAAATATCGCGCACGGCAAACTGCTTTTGCTCTTCGCCCGCGACGCACTCGGTGTGCGGCATGATATCGGAGGCATGTAAAAACGCCGCCTTATCCAGTCCAATATCTACAAAAGCCGCCTGCATACCCGGTAGTACACGACTGACACGACCTTTGTAGATATTGCCTACTATTCCGCGCCGCGCTTCACGCTCAATATGAATTTCCTGAAGAATGCCACCATCAATATAGGCCACACGGGTTTCCGATGGCGTTACGTTTACCAACAATTCAGCCGTCATAATTATCCCTTCCCTCACGCAGTGAGTTAAAATTGCTCAGCAACTCATACGTTTCCACCAGCGGTAAGCCGACTACGGCGTGATAGCTGCCATTAATCTTCCTGACAAAACAGCCACCCAGCCCCTGAATACCGTATGCACCTGCTTTATCCATCGGTTCACCGCTGGCAATATAAGCGGCGATGTCGTCGTCGGTAAGTACTCTGAACGTCACTTCGGTCACCACCAGGCAATCCAGCACGTGCTGGCGGTCAGCCAGCGCGACGGCCGTCATCACCTGATGCGTTTGTCCGGACATTTTGTGCAGCATGCGCGCCGCATGATCGGCGTCGCGCGGTTTCTCAAGCACTTCACCGTTCAGAATAACGATGGTATCTGCTCCCAGCACGGGAAGATCGCGTGGCACACTGGCCACGCCCGCCTGCGCTTTCTCGCGCGCCAGGCGAGACACATACTGTTGAGCGCTTTCGCCCTCAGCACGCTTTTCTTCAATGCCGGTAACGATGCGTTCAAAAGAGACCCCCAGCTGCGTCAGGAGTTCCTGACGGCGCGGGGAGCCGGAAGCGAGATACAAAGACGTCATAGAAACCTTTTATTGCACAGCAAACTGCTGGCGAACCTTACGCATCAGCAGGAATAACCATGGCCAGAGCACACCGTTTACTACACTACTCCAGAACACTTCCGGTCGGAAAGAGACGTTGATCACTAAAAACTCTGCCCAGAAAACAACGATATCCGCAGCGAGCGACAATAACATCACCACCAGGGCCTGTTGCCAGAGCGCAAGGTTACGAAAGAGCTGGAATTTGAGTGCGACGAGGTACGCAATAATGCTCATGGACAAGGCGCGCACGCCAAGCGTAGAGCCGCTAATGAGATCCAGTATGGCACCCATCACGAAACCTGTGCCGACATTTACGCGATGCGGCAGGGCAAGGATCCAGTAGAGTAAAATGAGCAATACCCAGTTTGGCCGGAAAACGAGAATGTCATCCGGCCAGGGCATCACTTGCAGTAACAGTGCAATGAGAAACGAGAGCCAGATGACCCAGCGCCCCTGGCTACGATAGCTTGCCACTACTGCCCTCCCGAAGAGAGTTTAGGCGGTGGCGGCGCATCCGGCAGCGGCTGCGTTAACCCTGTTGCCGGCGCCGGAACTGGCGCAGGCGGCCCCATGGAATCCGCAGGCGGGAGAACCTGCGGCATCATCTGCATCAGGCGCTCATTTGCTACGCGATGCACCTCTTCAGGCGTCATCGGGTTAGCACCGTTACGATCGGCGCCCCACAGCAGCAGCAGATAGCGCAGACGCTGCAACCCGGCGGTTGGACGCGCCTGAATCACGGTATAGGCACGCTGGGTGTCCAGCTTGACCGAAGAGACCACCGCAACCGGATAGCCTTCAGGGAAGCGTCCGCCCAGGCCGGACGTGACCAGCACGTCGCCCACGCGAATATCCGTGTTAGCCGGCAGATGTTCCAGCTGCAGGTCGTCCGTACAGCCGTTACCGGCCGCAATCACGCGGATGTCGTTACGCAGGACCTGGATCGGCAGCGCATGTGTGGCATCGCAAATCAGCAGCACGCGGCTGGTCAGTTTGGCCACGGCAACAACCTGGCCCACGACGCCCTTATCACTGATAACAGGCTGACCTTCATACACCCCGTTCACGCTCCCTTTGTCGATCACAACCTGATCGCTGTAGGGGTCGTTCACGGTGGAGATCACCTGCGTGACCATTTTCTGCTCATCCTGACGCAGCGGCGAGCCGAGCAGTTCACGCAGACGCGCGTTTTCCTGCTTGTATTGCCCCAGCATTAGCAGTTCGCTGTTTTTCAGCAACAGTTCCTGACGTAATGCCCGGTTTTCGAGTTCGAGTTGGTCGCGCGAAGACAGCGTTTGAGAAACGGAGTCGAGCAGTTCACGGGGACCATTTGAAACAAAGTAGAAAGGACTGACGGCGGTATCCATGTACGTTCTGATCTGGCTGAACGTACCGAGGCGGCTATCGGCAATAATGACCCCAAGCGCAACCAGAACCGCCAGAATAAGGCGAAACTGTAGCGATGGGCCACGGCTAAAAATTGGCTTCATAGGCTATGCGTATTCTCGCGTCAGAGAGAAAGGGTAGCAAATTGCTACCCTCTCAAACTCGACTACTCTTCGCTGAACAAATCGCCGCCGTGCATGTCGATCATTTCCAGCGCCTTGCCACCACCACGGGCGACGCAAGTCAGTGGATCTTCTGCAACTACGACAGGAATACCTGTCTCTTCCATTAACAGGCGGTCGAGGTTACGCAGCAGCGCACCACCACCGGTCAGAACCATACCGCGCTCGGAGATATCGGACGCCAGCTCTGGTGGGCACTGTTCCAGCGCAACCATTACCGCGCTCACGATGCCCGTCAGTGGTTCCTGCAGAGCTTCCAGAATTTCGTTGGAGTTCAGGGTGAAACCGCGTGGAACACCTTCAGCCAGGTTACGGCCACGCACTTCGATCTCACGCACTTCATCGCCCGGATACGCAGAGCCGATTTCGTGTTTGATACGCTCTGCGGTGGCTTCACCGATCAGAGAGCCGTAGTTACGGCGCACATAATTAATGATGGCTTCATCGAAGCGGTCACCACCGATACGTACGGAAGAGGAGTACACCACGCCGTTCAGAGAGATAACGGCCACTTCAGTGGTACCACCACCGATATCCACCACCATAGAACCGGTAGCTTCGGAAACAGGCAGGCCCGCACCGATGGCCGCAGCCATTGGCTCTTCAATCAGGAACACTTCACGTGCACCTGCACCCTGGGCAGATTCACGGATTGCGCGACGCTCTACCTGGGTTGCGCCAACCGGCACACACACCAGAACACGCGGGCTTGGACGCATGAAGCTGTTGCTGTGAACCTGCTTGATGAAGTGCTGAAGCATTTTTTCAGTCACGAAGAAGTCGGCGATAACGCCGTCTTTCATTGGGCGAATGGCGGCGATGTTGCCAGGGGTACGACCCAGCATCTGCTTCGCGTCATGACCCACTGCAGCCACGCTTTTCGGCGAGCCTGCACGATCCTGACGAATGGCCACAACGGAAGGCTCATTCAATACGATGCCTTGTCCTTTTACATAAATAAGGGTATTCGCGGTACCCAGGTCAATGGACAGGTCATTGGAAAACATGCCACGAAATTTTTTCAACATACTAAGGGATAATCCTGAAAGCTGGGGCGGAAAACAAAATCCGCTTACTTTACCAACCACACGCAGCAGCGACAAGGCGCAAAAATCATCTGCAACGGTGAAAATTTGTGCAGTACGTTTCCTGATGTTACAAAATCATCCCCTGACTCCCTCAGGGCTGAGTAAACAGTAGCGTTCCCCACTGACGTTTGTAACCCGTTACAGGTCGTTCACTGGCTTTTTGCTCGACATACTCAAAGCTACAGGCGCGATATTCTACGTGAAAACAGCGTAAACGGCAGGTCAAACAGAGTATCTTTGCAAATATTTTTTCACGTTGGTGTCAAGCGGTTGAGAGGCAGCAAAAAAATCCCCCTGACCGCCCATCACGCCGCGCGCTGTTAACATCTGCCATTCGCTTCTGGAGCGCACGCCCGTGGCAAATACTTGTGTTCGCGTACCCTTGCACGCTTCTACCAGACTCTGTACCAGCAGCTGGTTTTCCGTACGCTTCTCAATATTCCTTACCAGCCCCGGATGTAGCTTTAATAACTCTACATCCAGCTCCTTGATCCAGTTGGTGCTGACCAGCGTTAAACCTGCCTGCGTCACAGCGATACGTGCACCGAGCGCATTGATCAAACGTACCACCGGACGTAACCGGCTGATGTGTTGACCTACATCGGCCTCAGCAAGTTCAAAAATAATGTGTTTACGCTGCGATTTTTCGCATTGCATTAACGTATCACGTAGCCAGCGCTGAAAACGTGGGCGTATTAACGACTCCACGGTGACCTGTAACGCCAGGTTTTCTTCAGGCCAGAAGGATAAAAACGGAATCAGCCGGGTAATTTGCTGGCGGTCATACTCTTCGGACAGGCCAAATTGCAGCACCATCGGCAGATATTCCGCAGAGATGACCTCTTCGGTGCCGTCAAAAATACGACACATCAGTTCACGGTGATGAACGTTGCCGTTTTTCATGACCGCGGGTTTTTGATAAATACGTGGACCGCCGCGGCTGAGCATTTGCTCAATCAGCGTTCGCCAGCGCACGTTGCCACGCCCTTTTTCCGGCAGCGAGTCATCGTAAACCGCCCATCCGTTGGCCCCCTGCAACACGGCGTTGCGGGTAGCGGCTTCCGCATGTTCCATCACCTGCTCGGTGGATTGTCCGCCACGCCAGGCGCAGATCCCCATGTGGACCATATCGTCCCTGTCGAGCATTTTGCTCTGCGGCAGCGCATCTACCGCCTTCAGCAGCTGGCTGGCGATGCTTTCGGATTCCTTCAGCGTACGATGAGGCAACAGCACGGCAAAGTCGCTGCGGTGATAGCGGGCCAGCAGCGCGCCCGGGTAGCGCATAATAAAGGTGGAGAGCAGGTTGATCAGCGTAAAGAGGTTTTCTTCCGCGGCCCGCTGTCCCCAGGTGTCGCGCAGGAGATCGAAATCGGGCAGGCGAATCATCATCACCACCCCGTGAGTCCCCACTTTCTCTGAATCGTCGAGCAGCGTGGCGAGCTGATTATCAAAGAAAAGACGGTTGTTAAGGCCGGTTTTATTATCCTGCGCCGCATAAGAGCGGATCAGCGTATCCATACGGCTGCGCTGGTCGCTGGCAAACTGGATTTCGGAGAGCAGGGTATCGAGCGCGCTGCTGGCGCGTGACGGCCACTCGTGAACGGAGCCACGCACCTGCGGGCCGCGCTCACCGTTCAGGATCCGCACGGAGCGCATCTCCAGCAGCTCCTGACCGGAAAGCTGGCGGCGCAGCCAGCGGACCGCGAGAAAGATCAGCAGGACGATAAACGCAACGGCGACGGTGAGCGGCGCGGTGGTCATCATGGAACGGAAATAGCTGGCCATCGGATCGAGGTAGACCATGCGTATGGTCATCCCCGGATTTTTAAGGGAATGCACCGTCACTTCCCGATACTGGCTTACCACGCCCGCGGGGCGATAGCTTCCCGGTCGTTCGTGGCTTAAAACACGATGCTTTCCCTGCAGAATGTCGATCTGAACGATATCAACAGGTACCATCAACTCATCGAGCTCACGGGAGAGCGCTGGTAGCGGCGTCGTCAGCAGACGCGTATCAATCACCGAGGCAACAGACTGTACCCGGTTAACCAGCTTGTCCTGAATGGCAGTGTAAAAACTCAGGGAACAGCCCAGAAGCGTGACAAAAATGGTAAGCCCCGTCAGCAAGGTGATAAAAGCTGAGAACTTCGTCGTTAATCGCATCCTTGAGATTACTCCGTGGGTTGATGGGGTAGCGAGTGAGCGCTAACTTGCATTTCAAATGCGGCATACTACCAAATCGGGTGTATCTGGCAATTTATTGCGTTAAATCGGCACTGCGTTTCCCTGAGCGAGTATAGTCTTCAGAAATTATTTTCCAATCATATGAGTCGAGAGGACCCCGTATGCAGGCTTTGATCTTAGAACAGCAGGACGGCAAAACGCTTGCCTCAGTGCAGCCGGTAGAAGAGAACCGCCTGCCGGAAGGCGAAGTAACCGTCGACATCGACTGGTCCAGTTTAAATTATAAAGATGCGCTGGCTATTACCGGTAAGGGTAAAATCATCCGAAATTTCCCTATGGTGCCGGGTATTGATTTCGCGGGCCGGGTTCATACCAGCGAGGATCCGCGCTTCCATCCAGGCCAGCATGTACTGCTCACCGGCTGGGGCGTGGGTGAAAATCACTGGGGCGGGCTGGCAACGCAGGCGCGCGTGAAGGGCGACTGGCTGGTGCCTGTGCCGAAAGGCATGGATGGCCGCAAGGCAATGATCGTCGGAACGGCAGGCTTTACCGCCATGCTGTGCGTGATGGCGCTGGAAGATGCGAGTATCCGCCCTGAATCAGGGGAAATTGTCGTCACCGGCGCCAGCGGCGGCGTGGGCAGCACGGCAGTCACGCTGCTCCACAAGCTGGGCTATCAGGTCGCTGCGGTTTCCGGCCGAGAAAGTACCCATGACTATCTGCGCCAGCTCGGCGCCAGCCGCATTCTCAGCCGCGACGAATTTGCCGAAACCCGTCCGCTGGAAAAACAGGTTTGGGCAGGGGCGGTGGATACCGTCGGTGATAAGGTGCTGGCAAAAGTCCTGGCGCAGATGAACTACGGCGGATGCGTGGCAGCCTGCGGTCTGGCCGGCGGATTTGCCCTGCCAACCACCGTGATGCCATTTATTCTGCGTAACGTACGCCTGCAGGGTGTGGATTCCGTGATGACCCCTGCGGCCCGTCGTCATGAAGCCTGGGAACGGCTGGTGCGCGATCTGCCGGAATCTTTCTATACCCAGAGCGCAACGGAGATAACCCTCAGCCAGGCACCGGAATACGCCAGTAAGATCATGGACAACCAGTTCCACGGCCGCGCGCTGGTGAAAATCGCCTAATCTTCAAATTTTCGTGACATATTCGCGCGAATCCCTCTCCTCCGTCATGCTTAGAAAAACGCATGACGGAGGATGCCATGAAAAACCGAAAACTGACGGAAGCCGACGTAACGTCTGAGTCTGTCTTTATGTTACAGCGCCGCCAGATCCTGAAAATGCTTGGCATTAGCGCCACTGCCCTGACGCTCTCTCCGGCGGCACACGCCGACCTGCTCGACTGGTTTAAAGGCAACGATCGGCCAAAGGCTCCATCCGGCGCCCCGCTCACCTTTACGAAACCGGCCGAATGGCAAAACAAGCTGACGCTCACGCCGGAAGATAAAGTTACCGGCTACAACAACTTCTACGAATTTGGTCTCGATAAGGCCGATCCTGCCGCCAACGCGGGGAGCCTCAAAACCGATCCGTGGACGCTGAAAATTGATGGCGAAGTGGCGAAACCCCTGACGCTGGACCACCACGATCTCACTACCCGCTTCCCGCTCGAAGAGCGTATCTATCGCATGCGCTGCGTGGAAGCCTGGTCGATGGTGGTGCCCTGGGTCGGCTTCCCGCTTCATAAGCTGCTGGCGATGGTTGAACCCACCAGCAATGCAAAATATGTCGCTTTCCAGACGCGCTATGCGCCTGACGAGATGCCCGGGCAGAAAGATCGGTTTATCGGCGGTGGGCTTGAGTATCCGTATGTGGAAGGGTTACGTCTCGACGAAGCTATGCACCCCCTTACCCTGCTGACCGTTGGCGTTTATGGCAAAGCGCTTCCGCCGCAGAACGGTGCCCCCATCCGTTTAACCGTACCGTGGAAATATGGCTTCAAAGGGATTAAATCTATCGTCAGCATTAAGCTTACCCGCGAACGTCCGCCAACCACCTGGAATCTGGCGGCCCCGGACGAATACGGCTTCTTCGCCAACGTGAACCCGCACGTGGATCATCCGCGCTGGTCGCAGGCAACCGAGCGGTTTATTGGTTCCGGCGGTGCGCTGGACGTAAAGCGCCAGCCGACGCTGCTGTTTAACGGCTATGCGGATGAAGTGGCTTCGCTTTACCGTGGTCTCAACTTACGGGAGAATTTCTGAGTGCGTTTAACGGCAAAACAGATTACCTGGCTGAAAGTGCTGCTGCACCTGGCCGGGCTGCTTCCTTTTATATGGCTGTTCTGGGCCGCCAGCCAGGGGCTCTTTAGCGCAGACCCGGCAAAGGATATCCAGCATTTTACCGGTCGGATGGCTCTGAAATTTTTGCTGGCCACCTTGCTCGTCTCGCCGCTGGCGCGCTACGCTAAACAGCCCTTATTGATACGCACCCGTCGGCTGTTAGGGCTATGGTGTTTTGCCTGGGCGACGCTGCACCTCACCAGCTACGCCCTGCTGGAACTGGGAATTAACAATCTGGCGCTGCTTGGCCGCGAACTGGTGACACGTCCTTATCTGACGCTGGGTATCGTGAGCTGGGTGGTTTTACTGGCGTTAGCGCTGACATCCACGCAATATGCGCAGCGAAAACTGGGCAGGCGCTGGCAGCTTCTGCACAACTTCGTCTATCTTGTCGCGATCCTCGCTCCCATTCATTACCTGTGGTCGGTGAAGATCCTCTCGCCACAGCCGATCCTTTATGCACTGGCGGCCGTGGCGCTTTTGGCATGGCGTTACAAGAAGTTCCGCCAGTGGTTGCGATAGTTCGCGAAACTGTGCGTTTTCCCGCAGATTACCCGTCAACCGCAAATCTTTTTCGGATAGCGGTTGATAATCTTCCCTGATAAGACCAGTATTTAGCTGCTAAATGCTACGAAATCGTTATAATGTGCGACCTTGGTTCGCCTGACAGCGGTTTTAAGCCTCTGAAAAGGTGACATTTGCGTTTCGAAGGTATATTTTGTTTTTTACCCGAAGATCGCAGGAGATAGCGGCATTATGACTGATAAGTTCCATATCTTAGTTTTGAACGGACCGAACCTGAACATGCTCGGCACCCGTGAGCCAGAGAAGTACGGCACGCTAACATTGAGTGAAATTGTTAACCGTCTGGGAACGGAAGCAGCGTCACTGAATGTGGATTTGGATCATTTTCAGTCGAATGCGGAGTACGCACTCATCGACCGTATTCATCAGGCTAAAGACAATGTGGACTATATCCTGATCAATCCGGCCGCGTTTACGCACACCAGTGTTGCTATCCGCGACGCACTGCTTGCGGTGAGTATCCCGTTTATCGAGATCCACCTGAGTAATGTGCACGCCCGAGAGCCGTTCCGTCACCATTCGTATCTGTCAGATATCGCTGCTGGCGTTATCTGTGGACTGGGCGCAGACGGCTATTCATACGCTTTACAGACAGCGGTAAAACGCTTGTCACAATCACACTAAACAAGAGTACGGAACCCACTCATGGATATTCGTAAGATTAAAAAACTGATCGAGCTGGTTGAAGAATCAGGCATCTCCGAACTGGAAATTTCTGAAGGCGAAGAGTCTGTACGCATCAGCCGTGCAGCCCCAGCCGCTAGCTTCCCGGTAATGCAGCAGGCTTATGCTGCGCCAGTGCAGCAGCCTGCGCTCTCCGCAGCCGTTGCGCCAGCAGCTGAAGCCGCACCTGCCGCTGCAGCAGAAATCAGTGGTCACATCGTACGTTCCCCAATGGTTGGTACTTTCTACCGCACCCCGAGCCCGGACGCGAAGGCGTTCATCGAAGTGGGTCAGAAAGTCAACGTAGGCGATACCCTGTGCATCGTTGAAGCGATGAAAATGATGAACCAGATCGAAGCAGACAAATCAGGTACTGTGAAAGCGATTCTGGTCGAAAGTGGTCAGCCGGTTGAATTTGACGAGCCGCTGGTCGTCATCGAGTAACGAGGCGTACATGCTGGATAAAATTGTTATCGCCAACCGCGGCGAGATCGCACTGCGTATTCTTCGTGCCTGTAAAGAACTGGGCATCAAGACCGTCGCTGTGCACTCAAGCGCGGATCGCGATTTAAAACACGTATTGCTGGCGGATGAGACGGTCTGTATTGGCCCGGCTCCGTCCGTAAAAAGCTATCTGAACATCCCGGCTATCATCAGCGCCGCTGAAATCACCGGCGCGGTGGCAATTCATCCGGGTTACGGCTTCCTCTCTGAGAACGCCAACTTTGCTGAGCAGGTTGAACGCTCTGGCTTCATCTTCATCGGCCCGAAAGCCGACACCATCCGCCTGATGGGCGACAAAGTGTCTGCAATCACCGCGATGAAAAAAGCCGGTGTTCCAACCGTACCAGGCTCTGACGGCCCTCTGACCGACGACATGGATGCTAACCGTGCTCATGCTAAACGCATTGGCTATCCGGTTATCATCAAGGCGTCCGGCGGCGGCGGCGGTCGCGGTATGCGCGTTGTGCGTAGCGATGCTGAACTGGCGCAGTCCATCTCCATGACCAAAGCAGAAGCGAAAGCCGCTTTCAGCAATGACATGGTATACATGGAAAAATACCTGGAAAACCCACGCCACATCGAAATTCAGGTGCTGGCTGACGGTCAGGGTAACGCGATCTATCTGGCAGAACGTGACTGCTCCATGCAGCGTCGTCACCAGAAAGTGGTCGAAGAAGCGCCAGCACCGGGCATTACTCCGGAACTGCGTCGCTACATCGGCGAGCGTTGCGCCAAAGCGTGTGTCGATATCGGCTATCGCGGGGCAGGTACCTTTGAGTTCCTGTTCGAAAACGGCGAGTTCTATTTCATCGAAATGAACACCCGTATTCAGGTTGAACACCCGGTTACCGAAATGATCACCGGCGTTGACCTGATCAAAGAACAGCTGCGTATCGCTGCGGGCCAGCCGTTGTCTATCAAGCAGGAAGAAGTAGTGGTGAAAGGCCATGCGGTAGAGTGCCGTATTAACGCCGAAGACCCGAACACCTTCCTGCCAAGCCCGGGTAAAATCACGCGTTTCCACGCGCCGGGTGGCTTTGGTGTGCGCTGGGAGTCTCATATCTACGCCGGTTACACCGTACCGCCGTACTATGACTCAATGATCGGCAAGCTTATCTGCTACGGCGAAAACCGTGACGTGGCGATTGCCCGCATGAAAAACGCCCTGCAGGAACTGATCATCGACGGTATCAAAACCAACGTTGATCTGCAGATGCGTATCATGAGCGACGAGCACTTCCAGAATGGTGGAACTAATATCCACTATCTGGAGAAAAAACTCGGTCTGAACGAGAAGTAAGAGACCTGTGTTGCTAAAAGGCCGGATTATCCGGCCTTTTTTATTTCTGGGGCCTGGAAAGCCTCATCATGTACAATCCCCGCTTTCTTCATCCACAAGGGACAAAAAATGGACAAACGTTTTGTTCAGGCCCATAAAGAAGCGCGCTGGGCGCTGTGGCTGACCCTTCTCTATCTCGCAGCATGGTTAGTAACTGCTTACTTACCTGACTCCGCTATTGGCATCACCGGCCTGCCGCACTGGTTCGAAATGGCGTGTCTGCTGGTACCGCTGGTCTTCATCCTGCTGTGCTGGGCAATGGTGAAATTCATCTATCGCGATATTCCGCTGGAGGACGATGATGCAGCTTGAAGTCATTCTGCCGCTTATCGCTTACTTGTTAGTGGTGTTTGGTTTATCCGTTTACGCCATGCGTAAAAGAACGACGGGCACCTTCCTGAACGAGTATTTTCTTGGCAGCCGCTCGATGGGCGGCGTCGTGCTGGCCATGACGCTGACCGCGACCTACATTAGCGCCAGTTCGTTTATCGGCGGGCCAGGTGCAGCCTATAAATACGGGTTAGGCTGGGTGCTGCTGGCGATGATCCAGCTTCCTGCCGTCTGGCTCTCGCTGGGGATACTGGGTAAAAAATTTGCCATTCTGGCACGCCGTTACAATGCCGTGACGCTCAACGATATGCTGTTTGCCCGCTATCAGAGCCGTTTACTGGTGTGGCTGGCCAGCTTAAGCCTGCTGGTGGCCTTTATTGGCGCAATGACGGTGCAGTTTATCGGCGGGGCACGCCTGCTGGAAACGGCGGCGGGAATTCCCTACGAGACAGGCCTCGTCATCTTTGGGGTGAGTATCGCACTCTACACCGCGTTTGGCGGATTCCGCGCCAGCGTGCTGAACGATACGATGCAGGGATTGGTGATGCTTGTTGGCACCCTTGTTCTGCTGGTCGGCATTGTGCATGCTGCTGGTGGCCTGAGCCATGCGGTTGAAACGCTCGAGGCGATCGATCCAAAACTGGTTTCGCCACAGGGCGCGGATGACATCCTTTCGCCAACCTTTATGACCTCGTTCTGGGTGTTGGTATGCTTTGGGGTGATTGGCCTGCCGCATACCGCCGTGCGCTGTATCTCTTACAAAGACAGCAAAGCCGTGCACAGAGGTATCATTATCGGCACTATCGTTGTCGCAATCCTGATGTTTGGTATGCACCTGGCAGGCGCGTTAGGTCGGGCAGTTATTCCTGACCTTACCGTACCCGATCTGGTTATCCCAACCCTGATGGTTAAAGTACTGCCGCCATTTGCCGCCGGGATCTTCCTCGCCGCACCGATGGCCGCCATTATGTCGACCATCAACGCTCAGCTGCTGCAAAGTTCCGCTACGATCATTAAAGATCTCTATCTGAACCTGCGTCCTGACCAGGCAGAGAATGAACGGCGCCTGAAGCGCATGTCGGCCGTTATTACTCTGGCGTTAGGGGCATTGCTGCTGTTAGCCGCGTGGCGCCCGCCGGAGATGATCATCTGGCTGAACCTGCTGGCATTTGGTGGGCTTGAAGCGGTATTCCTGTGGCCTCTGGTGTTAGGGCTCTACTGGGAGCGCGCGAATGCCGCCGGTGCGCTGAGCGCTATGATTGTCGGCGGCGTGCTTTACGCCGTCCTCGCAACGTTTAAGATTCAGTACTTGGGCTTCCATCCAATTGTGCCTTCGTTACTGCTAAGTTTACTGGCGTTTGTGGTGGGGAACCGTTTCGGTCAGCCCGTCCCACAACCCGCTATGATTTCTACTGATAAATAAAGAGTTTTGCCATGCCGTGGATCCAACTAAAACTGAACACAACCGGCGCGAACGCCGAAGAGCTGAGCGATGCGCTGATGGAGGCCGGGTCGGTCTCTATCACCTTCCAGGACACGCATGACACGCCGGTCTTTGAGCCGCTGCCGGGCGAAACCCGCCTGTGGGGTGATACCGACGTTATTGGCCTGTTTGATGCCGAAACCGATATGAAAGAGGTTGTCGCGATTCTGGAGAATCATCCTCTGCTGGGCGCGGGTTTCGTGCATAAAATCGAACAGCTGGAAGACAAAGACTGGGAACGCGAGTGGATGGATAACTTCCACCCGATGCAGTTCGGCAAACGTCTGTGGATCTGCCCAAGCTGGCGCGACGTCCCGGACGAGAATGCGGTCAACGTGATGCTCGACCCGGGTCTGGCGTTTGGTACCGGCACTCACCCCACCACGTCCCTGTGCCTGCAGTGGCTGGATGGTCTCGATCTGGACGGTAAGACCGTGATCGACTTCGGCTGTGGATCCGGGATCCTCGCGATTGCAGCCCTGAAGCTGGGCGCGGCAAAAGCCATCGGGATCGATATCGATCCGCAGGCGATTCAGGCCAGCCGCGATAATGCCGAGCGTAACGGCGTCTCCGATCGTCTGGAGCTGTATCTGCCGGATGGTCAGCCAGAAGCCATGAAAGCCGATGTGGTGGTCGCAAACATTCTGGCGGGCCCGCTGCGTGAACTGGCTCCGTTAATCAGCGTGCTGCCCGTTGAGGGCGGTCTGCTGGGGCTTTCCGGTATCCTGGCGAGCCAGGCCGACAGCGTGTGTGAAGCCTACGCCGATCTCTTTGCCCTTGATCCGGTAGTGGAAAAAGAAGAGTGGTGCCGCATCACCGGTCGTAAAAAATAAGAATCTGGCGTGGTCATCTGACCACGCCTCTCCCCCTCTGATAATCCTCTCTCCCCCGTTCATTCTTCGGTAAAATAACCCTACAAACCATGTTGATTTGTATTACAAAAATTCACCGGAAGAATATGATGACACAGGTTACAGGCAAGGCAGCGCTGCTGGCGCTGAGCATGATCTCGGCTTCAGCATTCGCATCACACTGGAGCTATGAAGGGGAAGGTTCACCGCAACACTGGGGCGAGCTGGACGAGGCATATAAGACCTGTCAAAGCGGAATGAACCAGTCCCCTATTAATATTGATTCGACCGCTATCGCCCATCTCTCCCCGCTACAAACCCACTACGTTGATGGCCCTGTTACGCTGACGAACAATGGTCATACCATTCAGGCAGGTGAACAGGCGAACACCCGCGATACTCTTACTCTCGATAAGCAAACCTGGACGTTACAGCAGTTCCATTTCCACGCGCCGAGCGAAAACACCGTACATGGCAAGAGATACGCGATGGAAATGCATCTGGTTCATAAAAATGCCAGTGGGGAACTGACGGTGGTGGCGGTCATGTTTGATAAAGGAACCGCAAACCCGGAGCTAGAAAAACTGTGGCGCGTTATGCCTCAGCAGGCCGAGCAGAACGTCTCCATCAAACAGGATCTCAACCTGAACAAACTGCTGCCAAAAAATAAAACGTACTGGCGCTTTAGTGGTTCACTGACCACTCCACCGTGTTCAGAAGGCGTTACCTGGATTGTACTTAAACAGTCCCTGACGGTTTCTGCAGAACAGCTGGCCAGATTCACCCAGACAATGCATCACGATAATAACCGTCCGGTACAGTCGCTGCATGGGCGCGTCGTGGTCGAATAACACGCATTTTTCGCATGACGATCATGTTCTAAAATGCGACGCAGATCGCAAAGAAGAAGGGAAATCTGCTGCTAAAAACAGCAGATTATCCCGCTTCAGCGACGCATTTATTCAGAAATGATGAGAAGTTACGGGAAATTGTAAGCGCCCATAAAATAACCATTATCATATAACTTAATGATTTAAATCATGAATAATTTTTAACGGGAAGATTGGGTGGCGATTCCTTGATCTACAACAGTGGATTGTTCAAAGTTTGGCCTTTCATCTCGTGCAAAAAATGCGTAATATACGCCGCCTTGCAGTCACAGTATGGTCATTTCTTAACTCATGCGCATCGGACACCACCAGCTTAGAAATCGCCTGATCGCAGCCCCAATGGCAGGTATTACAGACCGGCCGTTCAGGACGCTGTGCTATGAGATGGGAGCCGGTTTAACCGTATCCGAGATGATGTCGTCTAACCCGCAGGTTTGGGAAAGCGATAAATCCCGCCTTCGGATGGTGCACGTTGATGAACCAGGTATTCGCACCGTGCAAATTGCCGGAAGCGTGCCTGAAGAGATGGCAGATGCCGCGCGGATTAACGTGGAAAGTGGTGCCCAGATTATTGATATCAATATGGGGTGCCCGGCCAAAAAGGTGAATCGCAAGCTTGCAGGTTCAGCCCTTCTGCAATACCCCGACCAGGTGAAAGCTATCCTGACGGCGGTTGTCAGCGCGGTGGACGTTCCTGTTACGTTGAAGATTCGCACGGGTTGGTCGCCGGAACACCGTAACTGTGTAGAGATTGCCCAACTGGCCGAAGACTGTGGCATTCAGGCCCTGACCATCCATGGACGCACTCGCGCCTGTTTGTTCAACGGTGAAGCTGAATACGACAGCATTCGGGCAGTTAAGCAGAAAGTTTCCATTCCGATTATCGCGAATGGCGACATAACTGACCCGCTTAAAGCCAGGGCTGTACTCGACTATACGGGAGCTGATGCTCTGATGATAGGACGTGCAGCTCAGGGAAGACCCTGGATCTTCCGGGAAATCCAGCATTATCTGGACACTGGGGAGCTGCTTGCCCCGCTGCCTCTGGCAGAGGTTAAGCGCTTGCTTTGTTCGCATGTTCGGGAACTGCATGACCACTACGGTCAGGCAAAAGGGTACCGAATTGCGCGTAAACACGTCTCCTGGTATCTCCAGGAGCACGCTCCAGATGACCAGTTTCGGCGCACATTCAACGCCATAGAGGATGCCAGCGTACAGCTGGAGGCGTTGGAGGCATACTTCGAAAATCTTGCGTAATGAAATAAAGAGCTGACAGAACTATGTTCGAACAACGCGTAAATTCTGACGTACTGACCGTTTCTACCGTTAACTCTCAGGACCAGGTAACTCAAAAGCCCCTGCGTGACTCGGTTAAACAGGCACTGAAGAACTATTTTGCTCAACTGAATGGTCAGGATGTTAATGATCTGTATGAGCTGGTATTGGCTGAAGTTGAACAGCCACTGTTGGACATGGTGATGCAATACACCCGCGGTAACCAAACCCGCGCTGCGCTGATGATGGGTATCAACCGTGGTACTCTGCGTAAGAAACTGAAAAAATACGGCATGAACTGATACTAATCAGTTAAATGCTTGTTTAAAAAGGCGCTCTTCGGCATGGGGAAGCGCCTTTTTTATTACCTGCGCTTCTCCGTCAACGCATTGTAAACCTTCGCCTCTCCCGCTTTTCAACCACGGTTTTTCGTGTATATTTCCCCCACCTTACTGGCGATCTTCTCGCGGAATGACACAATGATTCGTAAATACTGGTGGCTGGTTGTCTTTGCAATCTCCGTTCTCATTTTCGATACACTCCTGATGCAGTGGATTGAACTGATGAGCACCGAAACCGATAAGTGTCGCAATATGAACTCCGTTAATCCGCTGAAACTCGTGAACTGCTCAGAGCTCGACTAACCGCCCGATTGCGCAAACCACCCCGTTATTACCCACTAAAAACGGGGATTTAAATCCCTTTGAGCCATTACCTGACGGTGATAATGTCTCGCCCTTCTCAACCGCTCTAGCGTAACCCCACACTCGAGTAGAACCGTCCATGCTGGTCAGCCAATACAACCCTATCCTTGTCGTCCTCTCCTTTGTTGTTGCCATTCTTGCTGCGTATACCGCGCTGAACATGGCTGCACGCGTCGCCGGGAGTGAAGGTGTCGCTGCCCGCGTCTGGCTGGCTGGCGGCGGTATTGCTATGGGCATCGGCGTGTGGGCCATGCATTTTATCGGCATGCTGGCGATGGACCTCTCCATGAGCATGAGCTACAACGCCACCCTGACGGTGTTATCCATGGTCATCGCCGTGGGTTCGTCGCTGTTTGCGCTATGGCTCGTGAGCTGCGAGCAACTACGCCTGCGCCGACTGCTGCCCGGCGCGCTGGTGATGGGGAGCGGTATTGTTGCTATGCATTACACCGGCATGGCGGCGCTGGAAGTGATGCCCGGGATTATCTGGGACAAGATGTGGGTGGCCATTTCGGTCGTGATTGCGCTTGCCGCTTCGCTCGCGGCATTATGGCTCACCTTCCGCCTGCGTCGCGAAGCCGCGCAGGTCGTGCTGATGCGCATGGGTGCCGCCATCACGATGGGAATTGCCATTGCCGGCATGCACTATGCCGGGATGAAAGCGGCGCAGTTTCCGATGTCCACAATGGTTCACCATGAGGGTATCAACGGGAGCTGGCTGGCGGTGCTCGTCAGCGTCGTCGCGCTCTCTATTCTTGGGATCACCCTGCTGGTGTCGATGCTGGATGCCCGCCTTCAGGCTCGTACCGCCCTTCTGGCCTCGTCGCTGGCAGAAGCTAACCGGGAACTCGCTCAACTGGCGCTACACGATACCCTGACGCGCCTGCCCAACCGTATCCTGCTGGAAGACAGACTCGATCAGGCCATCAGCAAAGCCGATCGTGAAGGCAACCACTTTGCCCTGATGTTCATGGATCTTGACGGCTTTAAAGCCATCAATGACGCCTACGGCCATGATGTCGGTGACAGGCTGCTGGTCGCCGTTACGCAGCGTCTGCTGCTTCTCCTGAAAGGCCAGTTCACCCTTGCACGTATCGGCGGTGATGAATTTGTTCTGCTGGCAGAGGGAGAAGGTCCGGACGACGCGGCATCGCTGGCGAACTCGCTGGTGCGCGCGATCGATAGCCCGTTCAATCTCAGCCCCTATGAACTGGTCGTGACCCTCAGCATTGGCATCGCGCTATATCCTCACGACGGCAAAACCGAGCGTGAGCTGATGTTTAACGCCGACGCGGCGATGTATCACACGAAGCATATGGGCCGTAACGGTTACCACTTTTTCCAGCCCTCCATGAACACCCTGGCGCAGACCCATCTCCAGTTAATGAACGATCTGTGGATGGCAATCGATCGCAATGAGCTGCGCCTGCTGTATCAGCCAAAATTTCATGCCCCGGCGGGCCCGGTCCTCGGATTCGAGGCGTTATTGCGCTGGCAGCATCCTAAGCAGGGGTTACTGACGCCGGACCTCTTTCTGCCGCTGGCGGAAAAAACGGGGCTGATCGTCCCGATTGGCAACTGGGTGATTAATGAAGCCTGTCGCCAGCTGCGGGAATGGCATCTTCAGGGACATCAAAGCTGGTCAATGGCGGTAAACCTGTCGACACTGCAGTTTGAACAACCTTCGCTGGTTAAAACGGTTCTCGACTGCCTGGCACTTCACCAGGTGCCACCGGAAATGTTGATCCTCGAAGTGACGGAAACCACGGCGATGAGCAACCCGGATGAGAGCGTACGCGTGCTGACAGAGCTGACCAATGCGGGGGTAAAGGCCTCCATTGATGATTTTGGCACCGGATATTCGAGCCTGCTGTACCTCAAGCGCTTACCGGCCTGCGAATTGAAAATCGACAGGGCGTTTGTGAAAGAGCTCAGCGGCGAGAGCGAGGATGCCACTATTGTCTCAGCAATTGTGGCCCTCGCTAAAACACTTAACCTGAAAGTCGTGGCTGAAGGTGTGGAAACCGAAGCGCAGCAAGCCTTTTTAACCGAGCTTGGCTGTAACACCCTTCAGGGTTATCTGTTAGGTAAACCCGTCAGCGCGCAGGCCATAGAGGCGCTTTGTGCCCGAGGGGAAATGTTACCTGGCGCTGAGCAGTAAGCACCCTCATCTGGCGACACGCGAATAACCGGGAGTGTCGCCAGTATGCTATCGACCAGAGCGGGAGCCTGCTGATAAAGATTAAAACTGTCGTTATTCATTAACCAGTTTTTGATTATTCCGCTAAAAAAACCGTGGAATACAATCAAGGTGAGATCAACATTCACCTGTGGCGAAATGATGTTTCGCGAAATACAGGTCTCCAGCGTGGCGCGTAGCGTGTCATCGTTGAATCCGATACGTTTTCTGATTTCACGCTCAGAAATCATATCACTGCTAAATTCACACTTATGATACAGAATTTGTAAAAGCGCACATTGCCGGGGTTCATGAGCAATATATTGCAGCGCGGTAATAAATTGCTCACGAAGTTTTAACAATGGATCGTCACTATCGGAAAGCGAAAGCCTGTCGTGAATAATGTCGCGAAGCGGTAATTGCTGTTCCCAGATGGCATTAAATATTTCAGATTTACTGGTGAAGTGCCAGTAGATCGCACCGCGCGTCACCTTAGCGGCATCAGCGATATCCGTCAGCGTCGTGCTGGCTACGCCACGCGTGGCAAACTGTCCGATAGCCGCCTCAATCAGCTGCTGCCGGGTTTGTTGAGCCTCTTCTTTCTTTTTACGCGCCATAGGCAACTACTCGTTACTCACAAGGTTTAAAGGTCATATTGCGTTCATGCAAATGTAAGTATTCACTAAAATCCGTTTTAATTTTGCACAAAAAAAGTCACCCCTCTTAATTTATAATTAAGACAAATATATCCAATCAATTAAATTGACGGAATGAATAATTATAAAATATTAAACTCATTTACCTGATTAACATGCCTGACTATATCCCAGGATGAAGCCGGTCTGATTCTTATTTTCTTCTACAAACATGGTCATTCGCACTTATAAATTAAAAAACATTAAATACCCTCATTATTATACGCAGCTACATTTTATTTTTATCCCTCTGCCCCTGCTACCGATTCGCGGCATATATCGGTTAATGGGTATTTAAAGGAACAGTAATGACGAATCATTTCAGACTCTTGCCTTTATCCGGTTTCATTGTCTGCACGGTACTGCTCACTGGATGCGATGGTCAGGAAAATCAACAACAGCATCTGCAGGCGCCTCAGGTCAGCGTGCATATTGTGAAAAGCGCGCCTCTGGCTGTCACCACTGAACTCCCGGGCAGAACAGATGCATTTCGCGTTGCGGAGGTTCGTCCTCAGGTCAGCGGCATTATTCTTCGCCGCAACTTCGCGGAGGGCAGCGATGTAAAAGCGGGCGAGTCACTCTACCAGATCGATCCTGCGACCTATCAGGCGGCCTATGACAGCGCGAAAGGCGAACTGGCGAAGGCTCAGGCGGCAGCCAATATTGCACACCTGACGGTGAAACGTTATCTCCCGCTGGTAGGCACCCGGTATGTCAGTAAGCAGGAGTATGACCAGGCCGTAGCGACGGCTCAGCAGGCAGATGCCAGCGTGGTTGCCGCAAAAGCGGGCGTTGAAAGCGCACGTATCAACCTTGCCTACACCAAAGTGACCTCTCCGGTTGAAGGTCGTATCGGAAAATCCAGCGTGACCGAAGGGGCGCTGGTGACGAACGGGCAAGCCGCAGCGCTGGCAACGGTCCAGCAGCTCGATCCGATTTATGTCGATGTCACCCAGTCCAGTAATGATTTTATGCGCCTGAAACAGACGAGCCTGCAAAAAGGCGATACCGCCAGCAGCGTTGAACTGCTGATGGAGAACGGGCAGCCCTACCCGCTGAAAGGCACATTGCAGTTCTCTGACGTCACGGTTGATGAAAGTACCGGCTCGATCACCCTGCGCGCCATTTTCCGGAACCCTCAGCATCAGCTGTTACCCGGCATGTTCGTTCGCGCACGCATTGATGAAGGCACCCAGCCGGATGCGATTCTGGTACCACAGCAGGGCGTGACCCGCACACCGCGAGGCGATGCAACCGTCCTGGTGGTGAACGATAAAAACCAGGTTGAGCCGCGAACCGTCGTGGCCCCTCAGGCAATTGGCGATCGCTGGATGGTAACGGAAGGGCTGAAAAACGGTGATCGTGTGATTGTCAGCGGGCTACAGAAAGTCAGACCCGGGGTAACCGTCGTCGCCACGCCGGATACCACCACGACGCCAGCCGGTTAAGGGACGACGACATGGCTAATTTCTTTATTCAGAGACCGGTTTTCGCCTGGGTACTTGCCATCATTTTGATGATTGCAGGCGGGCTGGCCATTCTCAAACTTCCCGTCGCACAGTATCCGACCATTGCCCCTCCCGCTGTGGCGATATCCGCGACCTACCCGGGAGCTGACGCTCAAACGGTGCAGGATACCGTGACCCAGGTTATCGAACAGAACATGAACGGTATCGATAAGCTGATGTATATGTCCTCCACCAGCGATTCAGCGGGTAACGTCACCATCACCCTGACCTTCGAGTCAGGAACCGATCCGGACATCGCCCAGGTGCAGGTGCAGAACAAGCTGCAGCTCGCCATGCCGCTGCTGCCGCAAGAGGTACAGCAGCAAGGGATTGGCGTGGAGAAATCCAGCAGCAGCTTCCTGCTGGTCGCCGGCTTTGTTTCAGACAACAAAAATCTCACGCAGAATGACATCTCTGACTATATCGCGTCGAACGTCAAAGATGCCATCAGCCGAACGTCTGGCGTCGGTGACGTTCAGCTGTTTGGCGCCCAGTATGCAATGCGCATCTGGCTCGACAGCAACGCGATGAACAAATACCAGCTGACGCCGCAGGATATTATCAACCAGCTGAAAACGCAGAACGCCCAGATAGCGGCAGGCCAGCTGGGCGGGACGCCGTCCATTCCCGGGCAGCAGCTGAACACCTCGATCATCGCGCAAACCCGCCTGAAAACACCGGAGGAGTTTGGCCGCGTGACGCTTAAGGTGAACCAGGACGGCTCGATGGTTCATTTGAAGGACGTGGCTCGCATTGAGCTGGGTGGCGAAAACTACAATATGGTCACTAAAATCAACGGGCAGGCGGCAACCGGTCTGGGGATTAAGCTGGCAACCGGGGCAAATGCGCTGGACACTGCGGCAGCCATTAAGAGCAAGCTGGCGCAACTGCAGCAGTTCTTCCCGCAGGGGCTGAAAGTGGTCTATCCCTATGACACCACGCCTTTTGTGAAGATCTCCATTCACGAAGTGGTGAAGACCCTGTTTGAAGCAATCATTCTCGTCTTCCTGGTCATGTACCTGTTCCTGCAAAACCTGCGCGCGACCCTCATCCCAACTATCGCGGTGCCGGTCGTTCTGCTGGGTACCTTCGCGGTTCTGGCGGCATTCGGTTTCTCCATCAATACCCTGACGATGTTCGGCATGGTGCTGGCGATAGGTCTGCTGGTCGATGACGCTATCGTGGTCGTTGAGAACGTTGAACGCGTCATGGTCGAGGATAAACTGCCGCCGAAAGAGGCCACGCAGAAGTCGATGGAGCAGATCCAGGGTGCACTGGTCGGGATCGCCATGGTGCTCTCGGCGGTCTTTATTCCGATGGCCTTTTTTGGCGGCTCGACGGGGGCGATCTATAGTCAGTTCTCGCTGACTATCGTTTCCGCTATGGCGTTGTCCGTATTGGTTGCGCTAATCCTGACGCCCGCACTCTGCGCAACGTTGCTTAAGCCCATATCCGGCGACCATCATGAGAAAAAAGGTGGCTTCTTCGGCTGGTTTAATGCGCTCTTCGATAAAAGCGTGGAGCACTACAGCAACAGCGTGAGCAGTATTTTGCGTAAGGCAGGGCGCTATCTGGCGGTGTACGTCATTATCGTCGTAGGGATGGCGGTGCTCTTCCTGCGCTTGCCCACCTCCTTCCTGCCCGAAGAGGATCAGGGGGTGTTTATGACGATGGTTCAACTCCCGGCGGGTGCAACCCAGACACGTACTCAGCAGGTTCTTGATCAGGTTCAGGACTACTATCTGAACAAAGAGAAAGCGAACGTTGATTCTGTCTTTACCGTAAACGGCTTTAGCTTTAGCGGCCAGGGTCAGAACGCCGGCATTGCCTTCGTCAGCCTGAAGCCCTGGGAGGAGCGCCCGGGGGCGGAAAACGGCGTTGAAGCCATTGTGGGTCGCGCGACAAAAGCCTTCAGTCAGATTAAAGATGGCCTCGTGTTCCCTTTTAACCTGCCTGCCATTATTGAGCTGGGTACCGCCACGGGCTTCGATTTTGAGTTGATCGATCAGGCGAACCTGGGGCATAACCAGCTGACGCAGGCGCGTGACCAGCTGCTTAGCATGGTGAAAGAGCACCCTGACCTGCTGGTTCGCGTCCGCCCTAACGGCCTTGAAGATACGCCTCAGTTCAAGCTGGATGTCGACCAGGAGAAAGCGCAGGCGCTGGGCGTGAGTCTTTCTGACGTCAACCAGACGATTTCGACGGCCTTAGGTGGCACCTATGTGAACGACTTTATTGATCGTGGGCGCGTGAAAAAGGTCTACGTACAGGCCGACGCAAAATTCCGTATGTTGCCGGGAGATATTAATAACCTTTACGTGCGCAGCGCGAATGGGGAAATGGTCCCATTCTCCACCTTTAGCAACGCTCACTGGGTCTATGGTTCACCTCGTCTGGAGCGCTATAACGGGATGCCCTCTATGGAGATCCTGGGTGAATCAGCTCAGGGTAAAAGTACCGGTGAGGCCATGGCTATGATGGAAAGTCTCGCGGCAAAACTGCCTTCCGGTATCGGCTATGACTGGACGGGGATGTCTTATCAGGAGCGCCTCTCGGGTAACCAGGCGCCAGCACTGTACGCCATTTCACTGATCGTGGTGTTCCTGTGCCTGGCTGCGCTGTATGAAAGCTGGTCCATTCCGTTCTCCGTCATGCTGGTTGTGCCGCTGGGGGTCATTGGGGCTCTTCTCGCAGCGTCGCTGCGCGGGTTAAACAACGACGTCTATTTCCAGGTCGGTCTGCTGACGACGATTGGTTTATCGGCTAAAAACGCCATCCTGATCGTCGAATTTGCTAAAGACCTGATGGATAAAGAAGGCAAAGGCATTATTGAAGCCACGCTGGAAGCTTCCAGGATGCGCCTTCGACCGATCCTTATGACATCCCTGGCCTTTATTCTTGGCGTCATGCCGCTGGTGATCAGCACCGGGGCCGGGAGCGGGGCGCAAAACGCCGTCGGTACGGGCGTTATGGGGGGAATGCTTTCCGCAACCCTTCTGGCGATTTTCTTCGTGCCTGTTTTCTTTGTGGTTGTTCGGCGACGGTTTACTCACCATAAAGGTTAATGTTTCCCTGAAAAGGCACCTCTGGTGCCTTTTTATTTTTAACATAAACAATGAATTAGGCTTTACATAAAGGCAGCATTAAAAATATGATGATTTGCATTAAGTAAAAACAGTCTCTTGCAACTCCATAATTCCTCCATTAATGCCTCCTTAAACCGACTTTTCTCCACGATTTTTACAAACTACATAATTTGAGATTATTCCTCGTGTAACGAGGACTTACCCCGGTGGTAAAATAACCTCCAGTTCGTTAATAGCCCTCCTGGCTTAATAGCGGATGAGAAATAATACTGAGGTAACATCATGAAAAGATTCATTTCCGTTGCACTTCTCGCTGCGCTGCTTGCTGGTTGCGCGCACGACTCTCCATGTGTACCGGTTTACGACGACCAGGGCCGACTGGTTCATACCAATACCTGTATGAAAGGCACCACCCAGGATAACTGGGAGACTGCGGGTGCTATCGCCGGCGGTGCTGCCGCAGTAGCGGGTCTGACGCTGGGTATTGTTGCCCTGACCAAGTAAAATCTGTTGAGAAAGCGCGGCTCTGGCCGCGCTTTTGCTTTTAATGAGTGCAGTATTTTCAAATAAGTAAAAAAATAGCCCCGTATTTATTCACGTAATTAATCTAAGCCTGAAGTCAGTCACAGCTTTTTTGCATACTCATTCAAATTACTTATTCTATCGTGATGATTTTCACACATTAATATTATTGAATACCCTGCCAATATTCACGCTAAAAACTATCTCTTCTTTTTCCAGACCCGACTCGCAACTTTTGCTCCAATTTGTGGCACAGGTTGTAATTTCGCACCGTTTCGGGGCGCTCGTTTTATTTAAGCCTGTCTACACTCAGCATTAAGCGTTCACTCGTCTCTTATTTTGTCGAACGCAAAACTGGCATTACGTTTGCTTTATAAACGTTGGCCAAAGCCACAGACAGGTAAAGCGTTTAAAAACGCCTCTATAACGATAAATTACGCCACACAGGATGCATTATGAAAAAGACGATGATAGCCAGCCTGGCCGCTGCAGGTATGTTGTTTGCCGTAGCCGGTCAAGCCCATGCGGGAACGACACTGGATGCCGTTAAAAAGAAAGGTTTTGTTCAATGTGGTATCAGTGACGGTTTGCCTGGCTTCTCTTATGCCGATGCGAACGGCAAATTTACCGGTATTGATGTGGACGTCTGCCGTGGCGTTGCAGCCGCCGTTTTTGGCGATGACAGCAAAGTAAAATACACCCCGCTGACGGCGAAAGAACGCTTTACGGCGCTGCAGTCCGGCGAGGTCGACATGCTCTCCCGTAACACCACCTGGACCTCCTCCCGTGATGCAGGCATGGGGATGTCATTTACGGGCGTGACCTATTATGACGGCATCGGCTTCCTGACCCACAATAAAGCCGGCCTGAAAAGCGCTAAGGAACTGGATGGCGCCACCGTTTGTATCCAGGCGGGCACCGATACCGAGCTGAACGTCGCGGATTATTTCAAAGCAAACAACATGAAATACACCCCGGTGACATTCGACCGCTCGGATGAATCGGCCAAAGCGCTGGAATCCGGCCGTTGCGACACGCTGGCCTCTGACCAGTCACAGCTGTATGCCTTACGCATTAAGCTGAGCAATCCGGCAGAGTGGATTGTCCTGCCTGAAGTGATCTCCAAAGAGCCTCTCGGCCCCGTCGTTCGTCGCGGCGATGAAGACTGGTTCTCTATCGTTCGCTGGACGCTGTTTGCCATGCTGAACGCAGAAGAGATGGGCATCAATTCCAAAAACGTTGATGAAAAAGCCGCTAAGCCATCCAACCCGGATATGGCACACCTGCTCGGTAAAGAAGGTGATTTCGGCAAGGATCTGAAGCTGGATAACAAGTGGGCTTACAACATCATCAAACAGGTGGGCAACTACTCTGAGATCTTTGAACGCAACGTGGGATCGGAAAGCCCGCTGAAGATCAAACGCGGCCAGAACAATCTCTGGAACAACGGCGGTATTCAGTACGCACCACCAGTACGTTAAGTCATAGCTGTAACGGGCACTGCTCCGGCAGTGCCCACTCCAGAGTCATGGTTACTGAGGTTTCTTTATGTCCCATCGCCGCTCAGCCGTAAAAGGATCGCTATCCTTTTCTCATCCCGCGGTCCGCGCCTGGCTATTCCAGATTATTGCTATTGTTGCGGTTGTTCTCATCGCCGTGTATCTCATCCATAACACCATCACCAACCTGAATAACCGTGGCATTACCTCCGGTTTCGCGTTTTTAGACCGCAGCGCGGGGTTTGGTATTGTTCAGCACCTTATTGATTATCAGGAAGGTGACACGTACGGACGCGTGTTCGTGGTCGGTTTACTGAATACGCTGTTGGTATCGGCGCTTTGTATCGTTTTCGCGTCGGTACTGGGCTTCTTTATTGGCCTGGCGCGTCTTTCTGAAAACTGGCTCCTGCGGAAACTGTCGACCGTTTATATCGAGACGTTCCGCAATATCCCCCCGCTCCTGCAGATCTTCTTTTGGTATTTCGCCGTACTGCGTAACCTTCCCGGTCCCCGCCAGGCCGTCGACGCGTTTGAGCTGTTTTTCCTGAGTAACCGTGGATTGTCCATTCCTTCTCCTCAGCCGGGTGAAGGGCTGTACGCTTTTATCGGCGCGATTGTGATAGCGCTTGCGCTCTCTGCGGGGGTATTCCGTTTTAACCGCAAGCATCAGATCAAAACCGGTCAGCTTCGTAGAACCTGGCCCACGGCAGCTGTCCTGATCGTTAGCCTGCCGCTAATGGCACACTGGCTGTTTGGGGCCGCTTTGCACTGGGATATTCCACATCTGCGGGGCTTTAACTTTCAGGGCGGGATGGTATTAATTCCCGAGCTGGCAGCCCTGACGCTGGCGCTGTCGATTTATACGTCCGCCTTTATCGCAGAGATTATCCGTGCAGGGATCCAGGCAGTTCCTTATGGGCAGCACGAGGCGGCGCGCTCGCTGGGATTACCCCATACCGTGACGCTTCGCCAGGTCATTATTCCGCAGGCTTTACGGGTCATCATTCCCCCCCTGACCAGCCAGTATCTCAATATTGTCAAAAACTCGTCTCTGGCCGCTGCCATTGGTTACCCGGATATGGTGTCGCTCTTCGCCGGAACCGTGCTTAACCAGACCGGACAAGCCATTGAAACCATCGCCATCACCATGTCTGTCTATCTCATCATCAGCCTGGTAATTTCACTGCTGATGAACCTCTATAACCGTCGTATAGCACTGGTCGAGCGCTAAGGATTTATGATGACAAAAGCGATACTGTCGCACTCCTCGCGCCCTGCCAACTCGACAGGTGGACGTTTTATTCTCTGGGCGCGCAAGAATCTGTTCTCCAGCTGGAGTAACAGCCTGCTGACGATTGTCTGCCTGTGGCTCATGTGGGAGTTGATTCCTCCCCTGCTGAACTGGGCGTTTTTACAGGCCAACTGGGTCGGTTCAACCCGGGCAGACTGTACAAAAGCCGGCGCCTGCTGGGTGTTTATCCATGAACGCTTCGGTCAGTTCATGTATGGGTTGTATCCGCATGAACAGCGCTGGCGGATTAATCTGGCGCTGGTTATCGGTCTGCTCTCTGTCGCAGTCATGTTCTGGAAAAAGCTGCCTCACCGTGGACGCTATATTGCCGTCTGGGCGGTGGTTTATCCGATTATTGTCTGGGTGCTGCTGTATGGCGGTTTTCTGGGGCTGGAACGCGTTGAAACACGCCAGTGGGGCGGGCTGACGCTGACGTTGATTATCGCATCAGTGGGGATAGCCGGTGCTCTGCCGTGGGGGATTTTACTGGCCCTGGGACGGCGTTCAAAAATGCCGATCGTCCGCGTGCTCTCCGTTATCTTCATTGAGTTCTGGCGTGGCGTCCCGCTTATCACCGTCCTGTTCATGTCGTCGGTCATGCTGCCGCTGTTTATGGCAGAGGGAACAACCATCGACAAGCTGATCCGTGCCCTGGTGGGGGTGATTCTCTTCCAGTCCGCCTATGTCGCTGAAGTTGTGCGAGGTGGTTTGCAGGCGTTGCCTAAAGGCCAGTACGAAGCGGCGGAATCACTGGCTCTCGGTTACTGGAAAACGCAGGGACTGGTCATTCTTCCACAAGCACTCAAGCTGGTCATTCCGGGTCTGGTCAACACGATCATTGCCCTCTTCAAGGATACCAGTCTGGTGATCATCATCGGATTGTTCGATCTCTTTAGCAGTGTGCAACAGGCAACCGTTGACCCTGTCTGGCTGGGTATGTCCACCGAAGGATATGTCTTTGCTGCCCTGATCTACTGGATCTTTTGTTTTAGCATGTCGCGCTACAGCCAGCATCTGGAAAAGCGCTTTAACACCGGGCGTACACCGCACTGAGGAAATTATGAGCCAAATAACTATGACACCCGCCGACGCGATGATTACGCTGGAAAATGTGAATAAATGGTACGGACAATTTCATGTCCTGAGGGACATTAATCTTAAGGTAAAGCAGGGAGAACGCATCGTCCTTTGCGGCCCTTCGGGCTCCGGAAAATCCACAACCATTCGCTGTATTAATCATCTTGAAGAACATCAGCAAGGACGCATTGTGGTTGATGGTATCGAGCTGAATGAAGATATCCGCAATATCGAACGCGTACGTCAGGAAGTAGGAATGGTATTTCAACACTTTAATCTGTTTCCGCACCTGACCGTTCTGCAGAACTGTACGCTTGCGCCGATTTGGGTACGAAAGATGCCGAAAAAGGAAGCGGAGGCGTTGGCAATGCACTACCTGGAACGCGTACGTATCGCAGAGCATGCCAATAAATTCCCTGGCCAGATATCGGGTGGCCAACAGCAGCGTGTGGCTATCGCCCGTTCGCTGTGTATGAAGCCGAAAATTATGCTGTTTGATGAACCGACATCTGCCCTGGATCCGGAAATGGTGAAAGAGGTTCTGGACACCATGATTGGGCTGGCTCAATCCGGCATGACCATGCTGTGTGTGACGCATGAGATGGGGTTTGCGCGAACCGTGGCCGACCGGGTGATCTTTATGGACCGCGGTGAGATTGTTGAACAGGCGCCGCCGGATGAGTTCTTTGCGCATCCGAAGTCAGAACGTACGCGAGCATTCCTGTCGCAGGTGATTCATTAATCTGCTGTTTTTGCCCGGTGGCGCTGCGCTTACCGGGCCTACCGTTTTCACGAGAATCATAACGCAAAAAGGCCATCCTTTCGGATGGCCTCTTCACTTGTTTGATGTCTGGCAGTTCCCTACTCTCACATGGGGAGACCCCACACTACCATCGGCGCTACGGCGTTTCACTTCTGAGTTCGGCATGGGGTCAGGTGGGACCACCGC